>CAZHAN010000102.1:0-4920 GCA_964530575.1 uncultured Rhizobiaceae bacterium
GTAAAAAGGCTCGTAAGAGCCCTGCACGTAAAAAGGCTCGTAAGAGCCCTGCACGTAAAAAGGCTCGTAAGAGCCCTGCACGGCGTAGGAAGTAGTTTTGTTTGGACCCCGTGCCGGCTTTGCCGGTGCGGGATTCCAATTTATTCTTAAAAAATGATTCCTTAAATTCGTTAACCGTTATTTTTTTAAACTAGAATGCTAGTTTAACTAGTTCAATAAAATTTATTTTTTGCCTGTAATATGATTTATTTCTAGGTCTATGTTATTATTATCCTGTTTATACCTTTTAAATCGGAATGTTAGATGGAACCAAGATCTGACGAAGAATGGCGAGTGATTTTATCGCCAGAGCAATATTCAGTTACTCGCAAAGGTGGAACCGAATCTCCATTTACGGGCTCTTTGCTAAATAACAAGGAGCAAGGAACATATAAATGTGTTTGTTGTGGGTTAAGTTTGTTCAGTTCTGAAGACAAATATGATTCAGGTTCAGGGTGGCCAAGTTTTGTAAGGCCAATTTCCTCTAATGCTGTATTTGAAAAAAAAGATATTAGCCATGGTATGAATAGAACTGAAGTAATATGCCCTCACTGCGAAGCTCATCTTGGCCATGTGTTCCAAGATGGTCCAGATCCAACTGGATTACGGTATTGCATTAATTCAGTTTCTTTAAATTTTTACTCTCTAAAGAAAGAATAATTATGCGAGATGTTCGTTCCCATTTAATTATATTTTCTGGTGTTTTTCTACTTCTTCTTGGGGCTTGTGGAGAGCCTAAAAGTTTAACTGGAGTGATAGAGGGAGCGGTAGATGACGGAATTCCTGGAATATCTGTACACGTAAGAATGGGAGATTTAACTTGGGATAGTGCTTTTGGTTATTCTGATATTATTAATCAAACTCCAATGAAAACTAATGATCGCCTTCTTGCAATTGGGTCAACTGAGCCTTTGATTGCAGCTATTATTTTACAACTTGCAGATGAAGGTCTGCTTTCACTAAATGATGGGTTAACTACTATAATTGGTTTGGATCCTTTGTATCGCGTTCCTGGAGTACAAAGAATGACGGTCAGACATGCACTAATGCAGACTACCGGATTTCACAATCATTATGAACTTCTAGGTTTTTTGAGTGGTGCAATTGGGCAAGGCGTAGACCCTGGTCTTATTCGTGATGTTTCTGCTCCCTTATCTAATTTCCAACTTAGAGGGTACCGTCCGCTTACTGATCCTGGGGATAAAGCAACTTATTCAGCGGCTAATGCCACAATTTTAGGTATGGTTATTGAAAAAATAGAAGGCATAACTCTTAACTCCTCATTAAACTCAAGAATTTTAGTTCCTTCTGGAGTTGAATCTGGCATTTCATCCTTTGGTGGCCCAGATCCGACTGTAAATAATTATATTGATCTAACAAATACCTATGTTGAAGTTAGTGAGGCTTTAATTCTTGTAGATGAAAATAAATCATTATTTGATCTTTCAGCAATAAATCCAAGCTGGGCTTGGGCAGCGGGTGGAGTATGTTTAAATGCAAAAGAATTGGCGCAGATTTTTGATAGTCTTTTCATTGGAAAGATTCTTAAGCCTAACCTTCTGGACTTAATGGTTAACTCTTCAGTTTCTAACATTAATCCTGATGATGAAAATGGTCCTTCATATGGGCTTGGTATGATGCATAGGGAGCTTAGCATTAATACCCCAGGAACTGGGGAAGGGCAGACATTCTTGACTTATGGTTTTGATGGCGAGGCAATGGGATATTCTTCTTTAGTCTATCATATTCCTGAGCTTGACTGGACAATTTCTCTTTTAGCCAACGGCTCTGGAGATAAAATTAATCTTTTTGGGCTCTTTGAGGAAATTGTTAGTATTTTGGCTGTTAATCAAGATGAAATAGTATTCGATAATTAACTTTACTATTTAAGTTATGAGCTTAGCTAAGGTTTTGAGAATATATAGGAAGCGACCTTACCCGTTTACCGCTTGCTGAAAATATAGCGTTAGTCAATGCAGGAGCTATGGGTGGAAGTCCAGGTTCGCCAGCCCCTCCAATTGGACCTCCTTTATTAACAATATGTGTCTCCATGATGGGGCTGTCGAAGATTCTTAAAACTTCAACAGTATCGAAATTTTTTTCCTGGACAGCTCCGTCTTTCACAGTGATTTCTCCAAATAAGGCTGCAGATAGGCCATATATTATAGAGCTTTCCACCTGCGACTTGATCCCTTCTGGATTTATTGGGAATCCAACATCTATTGCAGTAACTACTCGGTCAACTTTTATCCAATCTTGGGGTGATATGGTGACTTCAACAACTTGGCACACAATTGATCCAAAGCTTTCGTGGATAGCAATTCCTCGTCCCTGGTTTTTTCCAAGGGGATCTTCCCACTCAGATTTTTCTGCTGCTAGATTGAGTGTGTACAGATGCCTAGGTTTATCCTGCAATAAATAGCTTCGTAATTTATATGGGTCTTGATTCACTGAATTAGCTAGTTCGTCAACAAAAGACTCTGAAAAGAAAGCTCCGAAAGAATGGCTTACGGATCGCCATGTTCCAGTTGGAACTACAGTTTTGCTCTCCGACCAGGAAATTTTGCGATTGTTAATTGTATATATTGGTTTTACTGCACCACCTATCTCAAATCTATCAGCAACTCTAGATGCAATACTTCCTATTAAAGGGCCCATATTTCTTTTAGCAAACTCACCGTTCATCGGAGCGGATGAAATTGATGCCTTCCATGCCGAAATATTTCCAGATTTTGTAGAAATGTTCCCAGTTAATCTTGCCATTGCCGCGGGACGGTAATAGTCCTGGCTCATATCTTCTTCACGAGACCAAATAAGTTTAATTGGAATTCCCGGAAATTGATTTGCTATTTGGACTGCTTCAGTAATTACATCAACTTCAGCCCTTCTCCCAAATCCTCCTCCCAAAAACTGGTTATGAATAATGGTGTTATTTTTTGAAACAGATGCTGCAGCCGCTGCTGCCTCAAGAGCTGAATCAGGAACTTGGGTGCCAGTCCAAATTTCGCATGAATTTTTTTCAACTTTAGCAGTACAGTTCATAGGTTCCATTGCTGCATGAGGAAGAAATGGAACATAGTACTGAGCCTCTATTGTCTCTACATCGTCAGAAGATAAAGCAACTTCAACATCTCCTTCGTCCTCTATTTTGATTGGCTTTCCTTGGCTTAAGGCTTCTTCAAGATTATTAAATATATTTTGGCTACTTGCCTCAGTTGATGTAAACACTATTTTTCCTGAACTTTGGGCATCCTGTAAAGCTTGGTTAGCAACCCAAAATTGTTTAGAGACTACAACAATGGAATTATTTATTTGTAGAGCCTTGACCACTCCATTTCGCGATTCAATCGCTTCTTGATCAAATTTTAGAATTTGGCCTCCAAATGAGGGACAGTGGAGAATAGCTGCTAACAACATTCCAGGAAGCTGAATATCAATTCCAAATCCTGCAGAACCATTAATTTTATATTTTGTATCAATACGTTTGACACTTTTTCCAATTATTTTAAATAAAGATGGGTCAAGAAGGCTAACATTTTTTGGAATTTTTAAATCGGATTTTATAGTTGCAATCTCACCATAAGTTGCTGATTTTTCTGATTTTTTATGAATTATTACCCCTTGATTAGTAGTGCATTCAGATTGTTCAACTCCCCACTTTTCAGCTGCTTTTCTAATTAGAAGTGCTCGTGCAGTTGCTCCAGCTGGACGTAAGGCCGACCACCCGTCACGAATAGAGCTACTTCCACCAGTCATCTGGGTTCCGATTATTCTAGAAATAATTGTTCTAGTTGTTGTGCCTGGAGGATCACCAGTTCCGTCCCAAAAAAGTCCAACATTTGAAAATAATCTATTCACTGGTGCGTGAGAAACTCTAATAGAATCCCAACTTACATCAAGTTCTTCTGCTACTAATTGAGATAAGCTAGTATAGGTACCTTGGCCCATCTCTACTCTTGGAATAGTAAGTTCAATGCTATTATCTGGGTTTATGTTTACCCATGCACTTACATAATTTTCATTACTATCTAAAGAGTGATTAGTTTTTATCTCAGCAGAACTTTTATTAAATAACGCTCCAACAACTAGTCCTCCACTAAGTGAGGCGCCTGCAGCTAAGAAGAGGCGACGTGAAAATCTAAAGCTGTCCATGATAACTCCTAACTAGAATTTTCTTGCTCAATATACTTGTGGGAAATAGCGTTTAATAAATAAAATATAATAAGAATCAATCGATTCTCAGATAAGAATAGAGGGAGGTATATTCAATACCTACAATAATAAATAAAGTATAATATAATAAGAATTGATTGATTAACAATACAAAGGCATTTCGATAGTGGTGAAGAAGAGTATTGCATGGAAATAGATCAAATCTGGGTTGGAAATTCAGGGCGAAATTTTAACTATCTTGTTGGATGTCAAGATACTAGGGAAGCTCTAGTAATAGACCCTCTTGATGGAAGAGCAGTTCTCGAAAGGGCTATGAGCCTTGGTTGGAAAATAGTTAAAATTATTAATACCCATGAACATGCTGACCATACAATGGGTAACAAGGAAATTGTTAGAGAAACTAAAGCTAAAGTGATCACTCATTCCCTTAATATAGGCCGAATCGAATCCGTTGATGAGGTTATAACCGAGGGTCAGGAGATTACGGTTGGCAATACCGTCCGGTTACAAGTTCTACAAACCCCAGGACATACTATGTCTCATATATGTCTGTTTTCAAATGGGGAATTTCCAGTACTTTTTAGTGGAGATACAATCTTCAATGCGGGTGTAGGTAATTGTCATCATGGAGGTAACTCTCGAATACTTTATGAAACAATTAAAAATATAATCTCACTGGTTCCTCTAGATACTAAAGTATTTCCAGGG
>CAZHAN010000103.1:0-4831 GCA_964530575.1 uncultured Rhizobiaceae bacterium
TCTCCATTAATCTTTATTCAATTCTTTCATTAAATGGAATTCGAAGTGATTTAACAGTTGAGAAACTTTATACATTAACTGAATCAACCCAAAAGGTACTTTCAGAACTCGAAGAACCAATGGTTCTCAGGCTTTATCAATCTGAAGCTTTTTTAGCGGCAGCACCACAATTAAATGTTTATGCTGATAGAGTCAGTGAGTTATTACGCACATATTCTGAGCTATCTAACGGGTTGATCAGAGTTGAGATTGTAAACCCTATCCCATTTTCTTCAGAAGAAGATAGGGCTATCCAATTTCAACTTCGTCCTTTTCAACTAAACGCTACTGGCGAAAATGGATATTTTGGTATTGTAGGAAGTAATACCACTGACGATATTGAAACTGTCCCTTTTCTTTCCCCTGAGCTAGAGGCGTTTTTAGAGTATGAGCTTACAGGAATGGTTTTGACTCTAGCTGAGCCTCGTAAGAAGATTGTTGGAGTTATAGATGGAATTGGCGCAATGGGAAGTGAACAACTGGGCAATCCACCATTTGTTTTGATTCAACAAATGCAACAAATTTATGATGTTAGGTTATTAGTTTTTGATGCTGAGGAAATCCCTCCCAATGCAGACATATTAATGGTTCTCCACCCATTTAATTTACCATTACGAACTAAATATGCAATTGATCAACATGTCCTAGCTGGAAAGCCGGCAATATTTTTTGTTGATCCTTTTGCTGAAGCATCCCCAACTGATCCACAGAATCCAACTAAGTGGCTCTTCCCAAAATCAGAACTGCCTTCACTCTTTGAGAAGTGGGGTATTGAAATGCCTGTTCAATCAGTGGTTGGAGATACTCAAATGGCGTTACGTATTTCTGGATTTGGTGGCCCTCAAAGAATTGTTACCGACTACCTTCCTTGGTTGAGGGTTGGGGAGGAGGCTTTTAACAAAGATGAAGTAATAACCTCCCAGCTTCAATTAATGAGAATGACTTCAGTTGGATCGCTTCGCCCAACTGGGAATGATGAAATTGATTTTGTTCCTTTAATCCAGAGTTCACGGGATTCAAATTTGATTGATGTGCTTGATGTTAGGAGGCGAGGAGACCCAAATATTTTGATTGAATCCTTCGAAGCGACCGGAATTCATCAAAATTTAGCTATTAGAGCTTCAGGAAAAGCATTAACGGCATTTCCTGATGGCCCTCCTCCATTACAACGACCAGAAGATGTAAATCCAGACTGGCAAGAGCGAGAGCAGATAATGGAGTCTAACGATGCGATCAATGTGATTGTTGTTGCTGATGTTGATATGCTTTTCGACAGCCATGTTATTAATCCACAAACCGGTAGCCTAATTTCAAATAATTCAGACTTTGTTATTAATTCTATTGAAACCCTTGCGGGTGGGGGTGTTTTGATAGGGCTACGAGGTAGGGGTTTATCCCACAGGCCTTTCACTAGGGTAATTGAGATTGAAGATATTGCTCGAGAAAAATATTTTGAGACAGAGCAACGTCTAACCGAGGAGCTTGCACAAACTGAGCGGCAATTAGCTCAGCTTCAAGCATTAAATCGATCAGAAGCTCAATTTGAATTACTCACTCAAGATGAACAACAAACAATAATTGAATATAATCGAAAGATGTTAACACTGAGACAGCAACTGAGAGAAGTAAGGCGTGCCTTAGGAGAAGATATCGAGCAACTTGAGCGCAACCTTCAGTTTGTCAATATTATTGCTATACCTTTATTGGTTGTTATTTTCGGAGTTATTATGGCTATATTGCGAAGGTCTCGCCTCAGGCGAGCACGTATTGCTATTCGAGGTAGCGCATGAACCCAAGAGCATTTCTTATATTAGTTATAGCTACAACAATTGGTTTGTTAGCAGCAATAATTACTGTTGTGAGTGAAAGTCGTTTAGCAAGTCAAACTGTTATGGTGAATGAGCCCTTATTTCCACTTTTAGTTGAAAGAGCAAATGAAGTTTCTAGACTTACTTACCGGACACCTTCAGAAGAAGCGATCATCGAATTAACTTCTGATGGATGGGTCTTTGTAAACAAAGATAATTATCCAGTAGTGTCAGGCAATGTTCGAAGCATAGTTGCAACTATAGCTTCATTGAGAAGATTGGAACCTAAAACAGATAATCCAGAAAAGTATGCTCGTTTAGCTGTAGAAGGTGTGGGTGAACCAGATGCAGAGTCACGTGAGCTTATCTTTGAAGCCTCAGATGGCACGCTTCTTGCAGCAGTAATTATCGGCAAAATTAGTAATATAATGCAATTTGATCCTCTAGGAGGCACATATATTAGAGAAATAGGAGATGCTGTTTCTTGGTTGGCTAGAGGTACAGTCGCACTTCCACCAACTTCTCTTGATTTTATGGAAAGGATGGTAGTTCATGTACCGGGCCCAGATATTCGTTCAATAACAATTTGGGATAAGGATAGTGAGCCCATGAATCTTGAGAAGGCTGAAGATGATAATGGTGTGATAAGATACTCATTGATTTCTGATGACACGGAAATTCGTGCAGCTGACTCTGCGGTTAAACAGCTCGCTTCTGGTGTAGTTTCCTTTAGGTTCGATGATGTTGCTCCTGTTTCAGAAATAGAATTTTCAAATTCTTCCCGCAAATTAGAATTTTACACTTATAAAGGAATGACATTAACTCTAACTATTGCTGAGATTGATGATTCAACAGCTTGGGTAACTTTTAACGCTGTAGCAGAGGATGGTAGCGAGGATTTTTCAAGAGCTGCTGAAATTGATTCAGCCACAGATGGTTGGGCATTTTTACTTCCGAGCTATAAGCGAAGATCTTTATTGAGGGAAGTTGAAACTTTAGTTGAGCCAATTCCTGATCCGAATGCACCTGCCCCAGCTTTGCCACCAGGACTCAATCAAATGCCTGCTGGACCTATTGGGCGACCGACTATAGCTCCATAACTACTTTAATACAAAGCTCTCTTAAGTAAGTAAGAAAGATAACGCCCACCCAAAAAAGGGTGGGCGCTTTAATGAGATAGTTTATTTAATTCTAATTGGCGATTGATTTTAAGTAGGCAATTAGATTTGGAATGTCTGCAGGTTTTGCACCAGGGAAATTCATTTTTGTTCCTGCGAGGTAAGCTTTAGGGCCAGCTAAAAAACCGGCAAGGCTTTCATCATCCCACACTATACCCAGACCCTTCATTGCGTCTGAATATCCTGGAAAGCCCTCGGCTGTTCCAGCAGTTCTTCCAACTACTCCATAAAGGTTTGGTCCAACACGATGTGCTTCACCTTCGCCAACGGTATGACATGCACGGCAGCGAATAAAAGCACGAAGACCTGCGTTAGCGTCTTGGCTCAATTCAACTTCTGCAGCAAATTCGGGAACAACTATGGGATTTATTAATTTAATTTTATTATCAAGGGCAACTGCGGATGTTGCAAAGGCAATAGAACCAATAGCTATTGAAATTATTGCTGCAACTATAGGGTTGCTACGAACTCCGAAACTCATTCCAAACTCCTTCATGTTACCTTAGAGCGAGGACAATTTGATTTAAGGTCTCTTCGCTTCCGGTTTGATTTAAGCTTGCACAACGTACTGCGCTTGCATGAATTATATAACATAAAATTATCAAAGTACTTCATAGATTTATCAAAGTACTTCAATTTTGTAAAAATTTACTTATACTTTTTCATACTTTAATTCATATAATTTCACAATTATAAATTGTATAATTAAACATTTGTGGGCATTTTTAGTCATAAAAAGAATTGTTTGCGATCATATCATTTCAATAAAATAGCAAATTTAGTGATATTAATTCGTTTAGACACAAGATATTGAAACAATAAAAAATAAATTTAGCAATCTCTTGAAAGAGGTGTAACATCAATATGTTACTGGGCTCTGCCCTTTTCGACTCTGCTCAGTTAGTTGTGAGTAGATTATTACGATAGGTGGTCTGAGAATGTTCTTAGGCCATTTAGTTACTCCAATATACATGTAATCAGGGAGGAGACACCAAATGGGTGTATTAAAACAGACACTTCGGGCTTCAGCTGCGACAGTTGTCGGTGGCGTTCTTGCTGCTGCAATTGCAATGCCTGCGTCCGCAGCAGATGTTACTGGGTATCGGTTAACTAATGCCGATGCTGAGCCACATAATTGGCTAAATGTTCACGGCAATTATGCCGCACATCGTTATTCAGGTTTAACTCAAATTAACCGAAGCAACGTTGGTGACGTAAGAGTTGCTTATGTTGTTCCTTTGGGCGCAACAGCACTTGATGGAAATCTTAATTCCCCAAATGCTGAAGGTCCAATCTTGGTTGATGACGGTTTCCTATTTATCGAAGATGGTTGGGGAAATGTTTATAAGATCGACGGACGTGACGGTCGTTCCGGAAAGATTGTTTGGGTTGCAGATCCAGCAATTGATAAGGAAGCTGAAAGTCCTCGCTCACGTGGTGGCGCATTATGGGCCAACATGTACCTCAGCAACAACGTTGACGGTCGCGTAGTAGCAGTTGACCGTGACACAGGTGAATTTGTTTGGGACCAACAGATTGCTCGTACCGCACTTGGGTATGAAAATCTTGAAGGTGGACCAGACGCTGAACACTTTGTGATTGGTGAAAAGTTTACAGCTGGTCCTATAGCTGTTGCAGCCGCTTCAGGTGAGCCAAGCGCAGGTATTTTGCTCGTTGGGCAGAGTGCTGGTGACTGGGGAACTCGTGGCTATCTTGCTGGTTTAGATACAAGAACTGGTGATGAGCTATGGAGAACCTATACTATTCCAAATCCAGGAGATCCTGGACATGAAACATGGGCAGATG
>CAZHAN010000104.1:0-4802 GCA_964530575.1 uncultured Rhizobiaceae bacterium
TGTTAGTTGATCGCAAAGCCAATTTCCATTCGTATCAAGAGTTCTTCCAGAAAGTATTTCATTACCAATAATTAAAATTCCTGCTGAAGGTGCATCAGTGATGTTTGAGGATTTTATCATGAAATTTACTCAATATTTTTTTATGATCTTTTGGGTAGAGATTAACGTATTTAAAATATAATTATATGTTTCTGTGTAATATATAATTTTTTCACTAGGCCATTTATGACAACTAAGGGTTAAATTATTAATGAATATATTTCTAAAATCTCTAAATTGCGACTTTAATTTGTATCTAAAATTACAATTTAAGTTCTTTTTCATATGTTTAGTATTTTCTTGTATTTTAATGAATCAGGCATTAGCCCATCAGCCACTTCTTGATTCTGGTAATGCCTCGAATTCATTCACGGACCCTTTTATAATTAAAGAACCAGAAATATCTAAGGTCATCTTTTCAGAGTTAACAGGTAAATCCCATTATTATTTGATTGAAAGCTCAACCCCTTTTAGTTTTTATCTTGGCATCACTCAGCCAATGATTGAAGGCTGTCCTATGAATTATAATTTTTCTTTTGAAGTTTTAGATTTTAATAATCATATTATCGATAGACGTGATGGATACGAATTTGAATGGTGGCAGTGGTTTGAAGAGTATGGAAATGATTGGTATTGGATTGGCCCAGAAATTGGAAAGGATTTTAGGTCAGATAGGGTATATGAGCCTGGAAAATATTATATAAGAGTTTTTAATGATGATAATATTGGTAAATATGGCTTAACTGTTGGGGATATTGAAAAATTTACTTTACCAGTCATTGTTAGGACGCTATTGAATATGCCTAAAATAGAGTCGAAATACTGGAATCAGTCTTCTTGTTAATTTTACTTTATTAGTAATTCTACATATTATATCGTTATAAATAAATTATTAACAATTAATAATAGTACAATTGAATATTAGGGGGGCAAGATGCCTGTTGAAACAAAGAATCCAGAGACGATTTCTCTGCACGCTGGATATCGTTCAGATTCAGCAACAACATCAGTAGCTGTACCAATTTATCAAACTACATCATATCAGTTTAATTCAACTGAACATGCAGCAAATTTATTTGCGTTAAAAGAGCTTGGAAATATTTACACTAGAATTGGTAATCCAACTTTAGCAGTTTTGGAAGAGAGGCTTGCTGCACTTGAGGGCGGTGTTGCAGGCCTTGCGGTAGCTTCCGGACAGGCTGCTTCTCTATTTGCAGTTCAAAATATTTGTCATGCAGGTGATAATTTTGTTTGCTCAACCGATATTTATGGGGGTACATGGAATTTATTTGCAAATACTATTGAAACAATGGGTATAGAATGCAGATTTGTTGATCCAAGTGATCCCGAGAATTTTCGGCGAGCTACTGATGACAAAACGCGTTGTTACTATGGTGAAACTTTACCTAATCCTAAATTAACTGTTTTTCCTATTTCAGAAGTTGCAGCAATTGGTCAAGAGCTCGGAGTTCCTTTAATAATGGATAATACTGCCTCCCCGATTCTATGCCAACCAATTGCGCACGGCGCTGCAATTACTGTGCATTCAACTACGAAATATATTGGCGGTCATGGCACTTCAATTGGTGGAATGATTATTGATGGAGGACATTTTGACTGGGAGAAACATGCTGAAAGATTTCCGATGCTCAATACCCCAGACCCAAGCTATCATGGTGCAGTTTGGACTGAGGCAGTAAAGCCAATTGGGCCAGTAGCTTACATTATTAAGGCACGTGTAACCTTACTAAGAGACGTTGGTGCAGCTATGTCACCATTTAATGCCTTCATGTTTGTTCAGGGACTTGAAACTTTAACCTTGAGAATGAAACAACATTGTTCGAATGCTATAAAGGTTTCAGAATATCTTTCAAAACATCCAAAAATATCTCATGTTTTTTTCCCGGGTCTTCAAGATGGAGAATTAAGACGGAGAGCAGATACATATTTAAAAGATGGTTATGGGGCCTTAGTTGGATTTGAGATAAAGGGTGGCAGTGAAGCTGGAAGTAAGTTTATTGATTCATTGAATATGTTTTATCATGTTGCAAATATTGGAGATGTTCGTTCTTTAGCAATTCACCCTGCTACAACTACACATTCACAACTTAGTGCCGAGGATCAACTTAAGGCTGGTGTTACTGAAGGCTATGTCCGTCTTGCTATTGGCATTGAACATCCAGATGATATAATTGCTGACTTAGAACAGGCACTTTCACAAGTGTAAATTTAATTATTTGATTATTTAAAGTTTTTGTTTTGTTGGGGATTATAGTTTGATAAATAGAATCAAAAATTCACTTAAGCTTAATCCCTTGCAAAACAAAACATTGGTATTGCTCCAGGCGCTAGCTGCTGATCCAGATTCATCTGAGAAAGATGAGGCGGAAGGCAGCATTAAAATCTTAAAATTTCCTAATCCTCATGGACATCATTTTCATATTGGTAACCATGTTATATCTGCAAAGGATGCTAATGGACTTAGCAACGAGTCCGTTTGGAAAGCATTGCAACGCAAAGGGCTTATTAATTGTGAATATCCAGTTAGTATTTCTCTAACACTAGCAGGACAGGAATATAATTCGGGCATTTCAGATACAGTTCTTAACCCTTCGGATCATTAATATTTTATATTATGTTATTTGGTGGCTGGGGGACCTGGATTCGAACCAGGGTCGCCCGGGTCAGAGCCGGGAGTTCTACCGCTAAACTATCCCCCAATAGGATATATTGAAAATAGCGAAACTATGCATGGAC
Organism: uncultured Rhizobiaceae bacterium; assembly: GCA_964530575.1. Lineage (GTDB taxonomy): Bacteria > Pseudomonadota > Alphaproteobacteria > UBA2966 > CAIVPW01 > JAQBXG01. The sequence goes on from CAZHAN010000104.1 coordinate 2,797, forward strand.
TTATCCTAGATGAAAGATAAATCTATAAATATAATAAATTTTCTAAAGGATAATCTCTAAAATGAATAGAACTCTTTCATCTCAGCTTTGGCTCAAAAGACAAGAAAAAGATCCATACGTCAAACGTGCGAGGAAAGAAGGCTTTCGTTCACGATCTGCTTATAAGATTGAAGAACTTAATAACAAATATAAACTATTTAGTTCTGGGTGTAATGTTTTAGATCTTGGATCTTCACCAGGCGGGTGGCTTCAAGTTGCATCTAAATATTGTGGAAATGGCTCTATTATTGGCGTTGATATATCTCCAATTGAGAGCTTGGCAGGCGTTTTTTGTATTGAAACAGATCTTTACTCTCCAAGAGCGATTGAATTAATTCGAAAGGCGTTACCAGAAGGAGCTGACGTAGTTTTGTCTGATTTGGCACCTAGGGCTACTGGTCACAGATCAACCGATATGCTGCGTACAGCAGATTTAGCAGAGCTTGCCCTAGAGGTAGCTTTAAATACGCTTAATCCAGGTGGTGACTTTGTTGTAAAAATAATGAGGGGAGGAGCAGAGGGTGAAATATTAGTTAAATTACGAAAGTATTTTGCTTCTGTTCGACACTCTAAGCCTAAAGCTAGCCGGAGTAATTCAGCCGAACTTTTCCTTGTTGCAAAGAATTTTATACCTGATTCTAAAAAAAATGATCCAATAAGCAGTATTTCTAGTAAAAATTAACAAACTGTGGAATAATGGGAAATGGAAATACAAGAAGCCCTGACTTTTGATGATGTTCTTCTCCGCCCAGCGGCTTCTTCTATCTTGCCTAATCAAGCTATAACCTCAACAAAGCTTACTCCTTCAATAACTCTCAATATCCCTCTGCTTTCAGCTGCCATGGATACAGTAACTGAGTCTGGCTTAGCAATAGCTATGGCACAAGCTGGTGGTATTGGCGTTATTCATCGAAATTTTGGTATAGCTGAGCAGGCTGAGGAAGTCAGGAGAGTAAAAAAATATGAATCTGGGATGGTGATTAATCCTTTAACCATAACCCCAGAAAGGAAACTCTCTGAGGCTTTGGAGATGATGGATTCCTTTTCTATTTCATCTCTTCCGGTTGTCGAAAGCGCTTCTTCTAAATTAGTCGGAATACTAACAAATCGAGATGTACGTTTTGCCACAGATAAATCACAGCCTGTGAGTGAATTGATGACTCATGAAGATTTGATTTCGGTTGGCTTAAATGTGGACATAGAAGAGGCCAAAAGACTTCTGCATAAACATAGAATAGAAAAACTTTTAGTTGTCGATAAGGATTATCGTTGTATTGGCCTTATAACAGTTAAGGATATAGAAAAATCTCTTGCACATCCTGATGCAGCTAAGGACGATCAAGGGCGTCTTTTTGTTGCCGCAGCAACTAGTGTTGGTGAATCAGGCATAGAACGTGCTGAGGCTCTAATAGATGCTGGTGTCGACTTAATTGTAGTTGATACAGCTCACGGTCACTCTTCTCGTGTCATTAAAACTGTTCAGCATATAAAAAAGAATCATAGTAAGACGCAGATACTTGCTGGCAATGTTGCAACTGCAGATGCTGCTAGCGCTTTAATGGATGTTGGGGCCGATTCAATTAAAGTTGGGATTGGACCTGGATCGATCTGTACTACACGAATTGTTGCTGGAGTGGGTGTTCCTCAATTAACTGCTGTTATGGAGGTTGTAGATGCATGTAATAAACGCAACATATCAGTTATAGCTGATGGAGGTGTCCGTTTTTCTGGAGATTTTGCCAAAGCTATTGCAGCTGGAGCAGATGCCGTAATGATTGGTTCTCTTCTTGGGGGAACCGATGAGGCGCCTGGTGAGGTTTTTTTCTATGAAGGGCGATCCTATAAATCATACAGGGGAATGGGGTCAGTTGCTGCTATGGCTCGAGGTTCTGCTGATAGATATTTTCAAGAAGAATTTAGATACTCACTTAAGCTAACCCCTGAGGGAGTTGAGGGAAGAGTTCCTT
>CAZHAN010000105.1:0-4778 GCA_964530575.1 uncultured Rhizobiaceae bacterium
TTATTGTTGTCCTCAGAAACCCCCTCTCCAAAGTCATACATGTAGCCAAGGTATGTCTGCGCTTCAGCGTTTCCATTAATGGCTAGGGGCTCCAAGAGAAGAAATGCCTCAGAAAAGTTATTAGATTTATAGAAATTTAAGCCATCCTCAAGATTTCCAGAAACTACAGAAGTAGAAATTAAACATAAAAAAACAATAAATAAATAAATGTATTGCATACTAAGTTGAGCTTTTAAGTAATTGCATTATGATCAGCACAATATTGATTATAATTGTTTTGGTAAATAACATATATAATGAACCATTTCTCTTTAGTTATTTAATCAATTTTTGTTATTAAGAGGAGAAAAGCAATGTTAGGCAATATAGCTCCATTGTATTGGATTTTATTTGCAGTAATAGTTTGGCTATTGTTAATGTTAAGGCGTTTCTCTATCAATAGAAAAATTAGGAATGCTGAAAAAATCAGTCTCGCTACAACTCCTATAGATAACGAATCAACTTCACCTGTAGAATATAATAAAAATAAATACATAAAAGGGTTTATAGAAGGTACTGTGACAACTATTATGGTAATTTTAAGTGTTTTAATTATCAATAAATATTTAATATAAAAATTTAAGGTTTAATTTAAATTAGGAGAATATAATGAAAAATAAGATCGTTATACTATTTGGAATTTTGATAGCTTCTGTAACAGTATCTGTAGTTTATGGTCAAGGAACTGCTGAGAACCTAACAAGCTGTACTGACAATATTGTAGCTGATGATGAGAGAAGATTAATTTGGAGATGTAGTGATAAGGTTTATATTCTTAATGATAGCCCTAGACCTTGGATAACAATCTTTGATTTAACAAATATGGTAACAGAAATCAAAAGTTTTAATTAATTATCCAGGAACGGGAGCACAAATTTATTGTAGTATATAAGTGATCGGTCCATCACTTCTTTTAAGTTCTTATCACTCATGCCCTCCCTCATGTTTGTTTGATAGTAAAGCGCAATTTCTACACCTTGAGATGCTGCAAGGTTAAACCATATGTATGCTTCAATTCTGTCTACCTCTACCCCTCTTCCCATCGAGTACATTATGCCCATGTAAAGTTGAGCTGTAGCATTTCCAGTCTCTGCCATTGGTCTAAATAAGGTTAATGCTTCATCATACCTAAAATTTTGGTATGCAGCTTTTGCTTCATCAACGTTATCAGCAAAGGTTGGTGTTATAGTGATTAAAATGAAACTTAATAAACAAATTATAAGTGAACGCATTTTCTAAATAATTACCTATTCTAAATCATATAAGCTAGTATAATGCATAGGACTAACCTTATCAGTCAATGCCATAATGCTATTTCTAAAAATTATTAAATTTATCCTTACAATGATATTCTGATGAATCCAATTTTATCTATAAAAAATCTTTCAAAAAAATATGATAATGGCTTTAATGCATTGGATAATATCAATTTAGATATAAAGAAAGGTGAAATTTTTGCACTTCTTGGCCCTAATGGAGCAGGCAAAACAACACTAATTAACATAATTTGTGGCATTGTTAATCCTACAGGAGGCACGGTTCTAGTTGATGGAAATAATATTATTTCAAACTATCGTAGGGCAAGATCTATCATTGGTCTTGTTCCTCAGGAGCTTGCAACTGATGCTTTTGAAAAGGTGATATCTACCGTAAATTTTAGTAGGGGCTTATTTGGCAAGCCTCATAGTTCTAGTTATGTTGAAAATATTCTAAAGGATTTATCGCTTTGGGAAAAAAGACAAAGTAAAATAAATACCCTTTCCGGAGGGATGAAACGAAGAGTTATGATTGCTAAAGCTTTATCCCATGAGCCTAAGATCCTTTTTTTAGATGAGCCTACTGCAGGTGTAGATGTAGAACTGCGGGAAGGGCTGTGGGACTTGGTGCGTTTACTAAAAGATACTGGTGTTACTATAATTTTAACAACTCATTATATTAAAGAGGCCGAGGTTATGGCTGACCGTATTGGGGTAATAAGTAATGGGTCACTTGTGGTAGTAGAAGAAAAGAGAAAGCTGATGCGTAAATTAGGAAAAAAACAGTTAGTGCTTCAATTACAACATTCGTTGAAGGAGATTCCAGATAATTTATCTTCTTATAATTTAGAATTAAGTGATAATACTTGTGAGCTAATTTATACGTATGATACCAGCAATGATAGGACAGGGATTACAAGGCTACTTCAAGATATTAGAGATTCTGGAATTAATTTTAATGACTTATATACAATTGAAAGTTCACTTGAGGAAATTTTTGTTAATCTTGTTAAAGAAACACGATGATAAATATTAGATCTGTTAGAGCTATTTATATGTTTGAAATGGCTAGATGGGGCAGAACTATTGGGCAAAGCATATTGTCACCAGTAATATCGACTTCTTTGTATTTTGTGGTCTTTGGGGCTGCAATTGGATCTAGAATACAGAGTATTGATGGAGTTAGTTATGGTTCATTTATAGTTCCTGGTATAGTAATGTTAATGTTATTAACTCAAAGTGTTTCTAATGCATCGTTTGGTATATATTTCCCGAAATTTGCTGGCACAATTTATGAAATACTTTCAGCGCCAGTTTCTTATTTTGAAATAGTTCTTGGCTATGTCGGTGCGGCAGCTACAAAATCAATTATATTAGGAATTATTATATTATTTACAGCATCTACTTTTGTGCCGTTACATATTTCACATCCATTTTGGATGATATCATTTCTTGTATTAACAGCCATAACATTTAGTTTGCTAGGGTTTATAATTGGAATTTGGGCGGATGGATTTGAAAAATTAAATTTAGTCCCAGGTCTTATAATTACTCCACTTACATTCTTGGGTGGGAGCTTCTATTCTATCGATATATTGCCCCCAATTTGGCAAACTATTTCTCTTTTTAATCCAGCATTATATTTAATTAGCGGATTTAGATGGAGTTTCTATGATATATCAGATGTTAGCGTTATTGTAAGTTTATTATTGGTCTCATGGATATTTAAGACTGGCTATCGACTAAGAAACTAATTTTTATAATTACTTATTATTTTCAGTTATTTTGAGTAGAATTATGCAAGAGACTAATCGGAAATTAACAGCTTTTTATGCTGCTTCAGGTCATATGTTTATGCATATGTTTGCGGCTTTTTATTTTGTAATTGTTTTAGCTTTAGAAGAGGATTGGAACTTTAGTTATAGTGAGCTTATTGAATTATGGCTTCTTGGGTCACTACTTGTTGGGCTCGGGGCTATCCCTGCTGGTTGGCTGAGTGATCGTTGGAGTAGGTCTGGCATGATTGCAATAATGTTCATTGGTCTTGGACTTTCATCAATAGCCTGTGGATTAAGCGATATTAAGCTGAGTTTATTTATTAATTTATCAGTTTTAGGTCTTTTCTGTTCTATTTATCACCCTGCAGGCATTTCATGGGTTGTAAATACTGCTAATCAAACAGGAAGAGCGCTTGGAATAAATAATATTTTTGGAGGGGTTGGAATTGGATTAGGTGCTGCTGTCTCAGGGTTAATCATTGAGTGGTATAATTGGAAGGCCGCTTTCTTTTTCCCAGGTATTCTTTCAATGGTTCTTGGCTGCCTTCTTATCTGGCATATAAAAACAAATAAGGTTTCATTACAAAATGTGGTTAGTGAAAAATTTTCCAAGAAACCTGAAAATAGTAATTATCTTAAAATAGCAATAATTATGCTTACTAGTATTGCCTGTATGGCATTTGTATTTCAAGTACTACAAACATCATTGCCAAAAGTTATAGATATAAGATTATCGGAAAGTCTTAATTTAGATCCATCAACGATTGGATTATCTGTTTCAGCAATTTATATTGTTAGTGGTATGATGAACTATGTTGGTGGTTATTTAGCTGACAAATATTCTGAAAAATTAATTTATGTAATTGGTATTCTTCTACAGTCAATTCTTTTGTTTTTATTAGCGAACATTTCAACATATATCTTTATTATTTTTGCTCTTATGACTGTCGCTTCAAATTCCAGCATTCTTCCTGCAGAAAATATACTTTTAGCTAGATTTTCACCTGTGAAATATCAGAGCTTAGTCTATGGAATTAAGTTTATTGTTTCTTTTGCAATAGCTCCTTTAGCTGTTTTAATTATTTCCAAAACATATGAAGTTACAAATGAATTTTTCTATCTTTATTTGTTGTGTGGATTTCTTATGGCCATGCTATTTGTCATTGTTATTAGACTGCCCACCAAGGCTTACTCTTGAACTATTGTCTTAAGTAACAAAATTAGGATTTAATTATATTTCCTTTTAATAAATCAATTTTTTTTGTCATATAGATTGTTAAAGTTAATCCAAAAACAACTGCTGGCCCAATTCCAAAAGCAAATAAAATAGTTCCTAATCCTACGGTTCCTCCCATCAGCCATCCGATCCCTACCGCTGATATTTCTATCGATGCACGAACCATCGCTATTGGAAGATCGGTTATTCTTTGTATCCCGGTCATCAATCCGTCTCTTGGCCCTGGACCTAAATTAGCTATCAAATAGATACCACTTCCAATTCCAACAATTAGAATTCCAACTACTACTTGGAGTATCTGGTAATAATAGATTTCTGGTGTTGGCATATATTTTAGTGAATATTCGATTGCAGCAGCTATAATTATTGCATTCAGTATTGTTCCAATGCCTGGCTTTTGAGATAATGGCACCCAAAGCACAAGAATCCCCAAACTTACTATTAATGTTGAAAATCCTTCTAAAGTTG
>CAZHAN010000106.1:0-4765 GCA_964530575.1 uncultured Rhizobiaceae bacterium
TACTTGATAAGGCTTGCCAATTTTATAGTGACCCCCTCCATCAACATCACCTCCCGGAATCATTTGTTTAGCTGTATGTACCGCTAGTTGTGTTTGTGCACATGAGGTTAAAATAAGACTAATGGATGATATTATAAAAAATAACCAACAACCTTTAAGAAGTATCTTAATTTTTTTAATAAACAATAATCTAATAACAATCATCTGGTTGTTGCCAATTTATCTGCAAGCGTGCCTACTGAAACAGCAAACATTGTTGACCTATTCCAACGGAGTATTGATTTATAGTTATTGTAAACTAAATAAGCTGATTGTTGATTTCCTGAACCCGATATAACTATAGAAGATAATAATTGTCTTGTGGGCAGGTCAGATCCATCGTGTTTACGAACCCCCATTTGTTGCCAATCACCAATAGGTTTTGATATTTTAAGTGATGCCAATGAAGAATCAAAATTTGCTGGTAATGTTATGGCTCTACCCCAGGTTTGATCACCCTTCCATCCAAGCCTTTTTAAGTGATTTGCAGCTGAAGCTAGAGAGTCAGGTAAAGAATTCCATATATCTTTTTTTCCATCACCATCATAATCAATAGCTGAAGAAAGAAACACTGATGGTAAAAATTGGATTTGACCCATAGCTCCAGCCCACGAACCATTCATATCTTCAGGTAAAATATGACCATCCTCAAGGATAGTTAGTGCTGCAAATAGTTCATTGCGAAAGAAATTACTTCTTCTGGGATCCCAAGCTAAAGTAGCAAGAGCCCTAATTACAGAAAATCCTCCAGTATTTCGACCAAAGTCTGTCTCTATTCCCCAAAGCGCCACTACAAATCTACCTTGTACACCAAAATCATTTTCTATTTTTTCTAACAATGGGCGATTTTGTTCGAATAGTTTGGTAGCTTTTTCAATTCGAGATTTTGGCAATACCCTAGATAGGTATTCATCTAAGGTTAATTTTTTTTCAGGTTGATTTCTATCTAAAGAAACCACCCTTTCTATTGGTTCTAAGCCATTCAATGCAGAATCAAGAATTTCATTTGAAATACCTCTTTCATGTGCCTCGTTTCTGAGTTCTAAAAGCCAAACGTTAAATGGTTGCTGATCTTGGGATTTAGCTTGATTCGTTAGTACAAAAAAAGAAAGTAGGATGAAAAACAATGCAGAATTTGGGCTAATTATTCTCATATGATTTAGTACTACCAAAAATTTAAAGTTAAGACATTATAGTGGTAATTTTTTTTAATGTCCTTTTGATGTTCAAAATAAGTTAATTTAGTTGATGCTAAAACCCCAAAATGCTAGAAAAGCGATAATGGTTCCGATGGAAGCTATATAGAGTTTCCTGAGGTGAAAAGGGAACACGGTGAGGAGATTAATCTTTTATTCCGTGGCTGCTCCCGCAACTGTAAGCGAATAGCTTAGACTTTTTGTCCACTGGAGGTAACTCTGGGAAGGTAAGTTTAGGCAACGACTCGCAAGCCAGGAGACCTGCCATTAAGTCACCTAGCCAAAGCTCGGGACAGAACTTTGGCACGGAAATCCGATTGGTGGCGTGTTTTGTCAACTATTGGATTATAAAACATGAACACTTCCGAGAAGCCCGAATTTAATAATTATACTATTCCTGTAACCTTAATTCTTACATTTGTAGTCGCAATCTTATTCATTCTGTCCTTAATAATTGGGCCGGCTAATATTCCACTTACAGAAGCATTTTTGGGTATTTGGGATGAAAATGAGCCAGTTATTACTACTATACTTTTAGAGTTGAGACTGCCCAGGGCAATACTGGGATTAATGGTTGGCGCAACATTGGGTCTTTCCGGCGCTGCCCTGCAAGGATTGCTTAGAAACCCTCTTGCCGAACCAGGTATTATTGGTGTTTCGTCCTCCGCCGCCTTAGGCTCCGTATTAGTTTATTATTTTGGCCTTTTTTCATCTTTTTCTTATGCATTACCCCTCGGCGGTATTATTGGAGCAAGCTTAGCGGTTGGATTTCTTTATATGCTTGCAGGTAAAGAGCCAGGAACACTCAGGCTTATACTTTCAGGAATAGCTATATCAAGTCTGGCAGCAGCACTTACATCATTAGCTTTAAATCTTTCTCCAAACCCTTATGCAGCATATGAAATTTTACTTTGGCTAATGGGATCGCTCTCAGATAGATCGTTTGATCACGTGTGGTTAGCGGGCCCACTAATGGTATTGGGTTGGGTATTTCTATTTCTAAGTGGTAGAGCACTAGACGCACTTTCACTTGGGGAAGAAACAACAAAAACATTAGGGTTTTCAATTAAACAAACTAATTTATTGGTTATCATCGGAACAGCTACTTCAGTTGGAGCAGCAGTTTCTGTAACAGGGGGAATTGCCTTTATCGGTTTAGTTGTACCTCATTTGCTAAGACCATTAGTTAAACACGAACCAAGAAAACTTTTGTTAGTGAGTGCGCTTGGCGGAGCAGCCTTATTACTGGCAGCTGACATAATGATTAAATTATTATCTAACCAAAGTGAATTAAAGTTAGGTGTTTTAACCTCATTAATTGGTGCTCCATTCTTCTTATGGTTAATAATAAAAAATAAAAGGATGGATAATGATTAAGGGGAATATTAGCGCTAATAATATCAACGTTAAATTAGGTAATAATACTATTTTAAATAACCTAACAATTTCCTCTACCGGAGGTGAAATGGTTGGTTTTATTGGACCAAACGGTGCTGGTAAAACCACGTTACTTAGAGTTTTAGCTGGCCTTCAAAGTATAGATTCTGGTTGTGTGTTACTAGATAATCAAATCATGAATAAAATTCATCCAAAAGAAATAGCCAGATATTTAGCTTATCTCCCAGCAAACTCACATTGTCATTGGTCACTAACAGTAGAACAGTTGGTTTCCCTTGGGCGCTTACCATATCTAGGAATTAAAGGAAATGATTCTAAAACAAATAAATTGGCGGTTGAATCCGCATTAAAATTAGCTGAAGTTTCAGAATTCTCTTCACGAAAAATAAATACCCTTTCTAGCGGAGAAAGAGCAAGAGTTATGATAGCTAGAACATTAGCTCAAGAACCAAAATATTTACTAGCAGATGAGCCAACTGCTTCTTTGGATCTTTACTATCAATTACAGATTTTAAGTCTACTCAAAAAACAATCATATCTTGGCTCTACTGTTGTTTTAGTAATGCATGACTTATCTCTAGCAGCAAAATTTTGTGATAAATTAGCTTTAATATCATCTGGCACTTTAGTTGCTTATGGAAAACCAGAAGAAGTCCTTAATAAAGAATTAATTCGTGATGTATATAATGTTGAATTAGAATTTAGCAATGATTCACAGTATGAATATAAAATTTCTCTTCCGAATAGCTAAATCTATTTTTTATTAAAAATAGATTCCCATCCCTTTCTATATTTATCGTTAACAGGCTTTTGTCTTTCACCGACTGAATATTTGATTGTTTTCTTTTTGTCAGATTCTGATTGTTCAGTTTTTTTAGTTTTTTTATCTTTCTTCGTTGATTTTTTAGTTTTTTCATCCATAAACAACCTCAAGTATTAGATTGACATCAATAATCTGGTAATTATCACTAAATAACAACATCTTAAAGTATATTATTAACATTTAACATTTAATAAATTAACCTAGCGATCCTAACGTTATATATTCTGTAATAATGCTTTTATATGCAAGGAAACACACTCTACAAGAGCCTTCTGGTTGTAGCCACCTTCTAGTACTGAGATAATTTTACCATCCGCAAGAGTGTTTTGTGATGCTTTAATAATTGCGCTCGTTACCCAGTAAAAATCATCTGCCTCTAAGTTCCACCCAGCTAAAGGGTCGTCAGTATGACCATCAAAGCCTGCCGAAATAAAAATTAACTGAGGAGCAAAATTAACAAGAGAAGGCAGAATATCATTCTTCCAAGCCTTTCGAAAACCATCACTATTTGTACCCGATGGTAACGGTATGTTGACTAAATTATTTCCTTTTTGTTTTATTGAGCCCGTTCCCGGATAAAAGGGACTTTGATGAGTTGATGCAAAAAATAATTTCTCATTCCCACGAAAAATATTTTGGGTTCCATTGCCATGGTGGACGTCAAAATCAACAACAGCAACTCTGTCTAGATTGTGGCGACCAATAGCATGCATTGCTCCTATAGCTACATTATTAAAAAAACAAAAACCCATTGGTGTGGATCTTTCAGCATGATGTCCAGGAGGACGCACAGCACAAAAAGCCCTTTTAGTTTTGCCATCCAATACGGAATCAACTGCTGCAATCACGGATCCAGCTGCACGAAGGATTGATTTATCAGACCCCTTTGACAAACCTGTATCAGAATCAATTGCTTTAAATCCAAATTCTGGGACAACAGATAAAATAGCATCAACATATTCTTGATCATGAGCTAAATATATAGAATCAAGTTCAGCTAACGGAGCATCAAGTCGCAAAAGCCCAGGGAAATCTTCATTGTTATCTAGCATCTCCAATATACACCGCAAACGATCAGGATTTTCAGGATGATCTGCTAAACCTGGCAAATGTAGAAAACATTCAGGATGTGAGTACAAAAGAGCTGAAATGCTCATCATTTATTTCCATACGCAGAAAAGATGCGTGAAACAATACAGCGACCAATAACAATACGTTCACCTCTTTCAGCACACTTCCCTGGGCTATGCCAAAGAAAATTCATTAGCACAGAGACTGATAAATCAAGTTCTGGAGAATATCGCATTAA
>CAZHAN010000107.1:0-4740 GCA_964530575.1 uncultured Rhizobiaceae bacterium
AATTAGGTAGCCAGAATCTTTAATAAATAATTTAAATTCCTTCACAGTAATTTCCAGCTTTGTTATAGCAAAAGGTTTTTCGATGTTTACAGTGAAATTAGGGCCATTTTGATTATCTTGGCGCTCCATGCTTCCAGGGTTTATTGTTATTAAGAAAGGACAGTCCTCACAGTCTTTAAATTCTTCTTGAGCAACCGCGGAATTACCATGAATGATAAACAATAATAATGAAATTGATATGAGTTTTGAAATATACATAGCGATAATTTTAAATTAGGCCTTCACGTTTATTTTAAATAAAGTTTGTAACTGTTAACTAACAAATATTCAATTTTGTATTTTTATGATTAATTAAACTTTTGACCCCTTTAGTGGAGGCAAGACTCCGGTCTCTTCAGGGAACCCTCCCTCTTTGCGCTTTCTCCTTTGTATTAGGGGAGGACACTTCTTATCGTCATAGTAGTCAACCTGACAATCTAAGCACTGAAAGCACTCGTTCATATCAATTTTTCCTGACGGTTCTATGGCTCCCAATGGACAGTCGGATTCACAAATTCTGCACTGAGTTCCACACTGATGCTTTCTTTTTAACCACTCGAACATGTGTAATCGCCCAAAGAATGCAAGCGAGCCTCCTAGCGGACAAAGAAAACGACAATAAAATCTTTCAACAAATAGACCAGCAGCCAATAGGGTTAATGCATACAATACAAACGGCCAGTCTCTATCAAATCTAACAGAAATAACTGTTTTAAATGGTTCAATTTCTGCGACTGTTTCAGCTGTATCAATTGAAACAAATCCAAGGCCTAATATTGCGATAGCTGCGAGGTATTTAATAACCCATAGTCGCTCTTGAATTGTATGGTTAATTTTAAGTTGGGGTAATTTAATAATTAACGCAATCCGATTTAAAAGTTCTTGTAATGCTCCGAATGGACATAGCCAACCACAGAAAACACCACGACCTAAGATAAAAAGTGAAAATGCTGTGTATACCATAATTACCAATATCAGTGGATCAAGGATAAATGCATTCCACCCAACTCCTTGAAATGGAGCCATCATATAGGCCATTACATTAACAATTGATATTTGTGCACCCGTCCAGAAACCAAGCCAGCCAACAGTAAATGAGAGCACCCCAATTCGAACAAAAGTATATAGCCTTCTTCTTCGTGCAAGGAAGTCTTGAAAAATGAACACAAGGGTTACAACTGAAAGTAAACCCGCCAAAATTAAAAGGTTAGTTCTTTCAGCACTCCAAGCAATTATCCATTCAGGAGTTGGTGGAGGTGGAGGTAATAACTTATGACGGTCAGGCAAACTGTAGTTGAGAATTCTTTCTACCCAAATTGCCTTTCCATCAGAATCTGTTCCGGGAATTTTTAAGACAATGTCCCAAGGTAGTAATGGGTCGAATCCTGAGTCAGCATTCAGATAAAATACTCCTAAATTTTTCAGATTCTGTGAGAACTGGATATTTCTTTGACCTACAGAAATTCTGGTCGTCATATCCCTATTAAAAATAAATTCTTTTCCATTTTGGCGAAATAGAAATTGATCAAATTTATAATCATTTGCTTTTTTGAAGTGGCTATTGGATTGATAAGAAAAAGTACCTCCAGCTCCCATTAAGAACATAAAGCCTTCTTCACCCTGGATTTTTTTTAATTCATTGAAGCGTGTATCCCCAAAAACATTTGCTCCTATAGATGCAGGCGAAAGGAAGGTGGTTACAATTCTCGTAAATTCATCATCTAATCCACCAGTAAGTTTTCCAGATGGTAGTGCTTTTTCGCCACCAATTTCTCGAAACATTTCAATAGATTCGATGTTTGAAATTGTTAAAAACTTTATAGAATTACCCAAGATTAATTCATCGTTTGTTAAAGGGAAAAAACCATTTCTATCAAGAGCAGGTTCTGTGACAGGACCAATCCCCCCCATCACATATTGGTTATGGACAAGTTTCGCAGAGCTTTGCAAACCACCTCTCATCAGTCTCCCACTTATGGTGGCTCTGTTTAAATCATCAGGTTTAACCATCTTAAAATCATTAAGGCTTGCAGCAGCGAATCCTGCGACCCAGTCAATAAGTTCTTGCTCTTCTACTCCTCGTCCAATTATTGCTTCGCGATGATATAAAATGGCTGCGCCAGTAATATTTCCCTCTATATCTACTCCGCCAACTAAATCGAACGCTATGCCCGCGTAGCCTGTTGCATTAACGGTACCTAGGGTTGAAAAAATATACCCAGCAGTTGAACCTTCAATTGTCACTTCAATTACTGGCGGACGACCATCTATAAATAAAAGTTCCTCAGCGCCAGGAAAAATAAGCTCAAGAGATCCGGGATTTTCATTGATTCTTTTAAGTAAATTACCATCAATAAATGTCCCGCCTTCATGTGGAGCACCTTTAGCTACCAGAAATAGGCTGGGGTTAATGGAAAGAAGTGTTGCCACAAACAATATACGAAAAAGTATTACTCTCACTAAACTCCCCTCCCTCAAGGGTTTTTAGCAATCTGAATCAGGTTGTGATTGGATAAAAGAGGTAATACCCCAACTTACTGTCTAGAAAATAATATTTGCAAATGTAAAAAATTAAATATGTATTTTTTGTTTCAACCTTGATTTAAAAGCTTTAATTAGCATATCACATTAAATTATTTTCCCAAAAATTATATTCTATGTCTTGCGATGGGGGCAACGATGGACTAAACCCCCCCAATCCTCCTTGCTTTTTTTATTTGAGTTTTAAGATGACAACACGATTACCAAAAGGATATAGGCCCTCTGCAGACGAAAATTTTATGAATGCTCGCCAAAGGGAGTATTTTCGTCGCAAACTTCTGGTTTGGAGGGATGATTTAATCAAGGATTCTAGCCAAACTATCCAGCATTTACAGCAAAACAATACTCAAGAACCAGATATATCTGATAGAGCGTCCACCGAATCGGGAAGATCTTTGGAGCTTCGCACCCGAGATCGTGAGAGGAAATTAATTGTTAAAATTGATGAGGCTCTTTTACGGATAGATGAGGGTATATATGGCTTTTGCGAAGAAACTGGTGATCCGATAAGTCTGATGCGACTTGAGGCTCGGCCCATCGCCACGTTAACTATTGAGGCCCAAGAAAGGCACGAGCGTAGAGAAAAATCATTTCGTGATCAGTAGTTGTGGTAGATATCAAATATTTCTCTTGATTAAAAGAACAAAACATGTACAAATTAGCTCTATTGGATAAAATTAAATGTTTAAGGGTAGTGGATTTGACGACTTCCCTGTGGAATAAGAGGAGATAAATATGGCTGAGCCAGCATTGCGAGTTGTAGAGGTGGATGATTTGGATAGACAAAAGGCATTAGAAGCCGCACTTGGTCAAATAGATAGAGCATTTGGCAAGGGGTCGGTTATGAAATTAGGCCAGAGTGAAACTGCTATACACGATGTATCGTCAGTTTCGACTGGATCGCTGGGCTTAGATCTTGCTTTAGGAGTGGGTGGTTTACCTAAAGGACGAGTTGTAGAAATATATGGCCCAGAAGCCTCAGGCAAAACTACCCTTGCTCTGCATACGGTGGCAGAAGCACAGAAGGGAAATGGTGTTTGTGCATTTATAGATGCAGAGCATGCATTAGATGCAGTTTATGCTCGAGCATTAGGAGTAGATACAGAAAATCTACTAATTTCTCAGCCAGACACGGGTGAGCAGGCCCTAGAAATTGCCGATACACTTGTCAGGTCGGGTGCATTAGATGTGGTTGTAGTGGATTCAGTGGCTGCATTAGTGCCAAAAGCTGAATTAGAGGGTGAAATGGGAGATCACCACGTTGGTCTTCAAGCAAGGTTAATGAGTCAGGCCCTTAGAAAACTAACTGCATCAATATCAAAATCAAATTGTATGGTAATTTTTATTAACCAAATCCGAATGAAAATTGGTGTTATGTTTGGCAATCCTGAAACAACAAGTGGAGGAAATGCACTGAAGTTTTATTCATCAGTGAGGTTGGATATTAGAAGAATAGGTGCAATTAAAGATAAGGATGAGGTAGTAGGAAATCAGACAAGAGTGAAGGTAGTGAAAAATAAAGTAGCTCCTCCGTTTAAGGTGGTAGAATTTGATATAATGTATGGTACCGGAATATCAAAAACGGGAGAGTTGGTTGATCTTGGACTTAAACATGGGTTAGTTGAAAAATCAGGATCATGGTTTTCATACAATAGTCAACGAATTGGACAAGGACGTGAAAATGCAAAGCAGTTTCTTGTTGAAAATCCAGAATTTGCAGAAGAAATAGAAAGACAGGTTAGAGCTAAAATACCTGCGAAGGGCAGCCTAAAAGATATGGCAGAAACAGAAGATAGTTCTGGAGAAATGAAGATAAATAATGATGATAAAATAGACAAAACCCCAAAAATAGTAAAAAAATAATTATGGGATATCCGTTAGGCAAAGGTAGGGGTATAGTATATAAAATTTAGCAAATTCTTGACGGAGAGAAACAGCTATACCCCTTTTTAAATCAATAAATCAAAAACAGAATAAAACTATCGTAATTAAGAGTAATTGTGATAGCTATATTTGTATGCATTCACAGCACAAAAATCATAAATCAACAATATGTTGAGCGGAAATGAAATAAGAAAATTATTTTTAGATTATTTCGCATCTAGCGAACACGAAGTAGTATCGTCAAGTTCATTAGTTCCACACCAAGTCCCAACTTTA
>CAZHAN010000108.1:0-4696 GCA_964530575.1 uncultured Rhizobiaceae bacterium
AACTTTAAGAAATTCAATAGTTATTGAAGATTCACGTAAGCTTCATGATTTTATTTCCCATACATCAGCAAGTGGAGGTTGGAGAATAGCAATTATCGATTGTGCAGAAGATTTAAATTTAAATGCTGCAAATTCACTTTTAAAAATTATTGAAGAACCCCCAAAAAAATGTTTGATTTTTATTATATCCCATAAACCAAGATCAATAATCCCAACAATTAGATCCAGATGTAGGGTCTTAAATTTAGGGAGATTAAACAATCAAGAAGTAACAAGTATATTAGAACAAAACTGGCCTGAGTTGCCAAATGAAACAGCTGCTGGGCTAGTATCTATTTCTGACGGTTGTCCGGGAAGGGCTATTGGACTGGGTGAATCAAACGGATATGAAATATTTACTAGCTTATTATCCGTTTTTTCACATATACCTGCTGTTAATGTTGAACTTATACATCAGCTAGCAGAACAAATATCAGGAAAACAAGCTAAAGATAATTTTGAACTATTAGCCGGACTACCTGTCTGGTGGCTATCTAAAATGATTAGATTTAATGTAAGAAATGATGAATTATTTGAAAATATTTCAGCTGAAGAAAAATCTATATTCACCTATCTACTTACATTAAATAACCTTAATGAATGGGTAGACATTTGTGAAAAACTTTCAATAATTGTTGAAAGTGGATTAAAAATGAACTTAGATCGAAAAGTCGTTATAATAGATTTACTCAATAAATTAAATAGTTTAGGGCAGGGGGATTATTAATGATAATAGACACTCATTGCCACTTAGACTTTCCTGATTTTAAAAACGAACTAAATGATATAGTTCATAGGGCTAAGAATTCTGGTGTTTCTGGAATGGTTACAATATCTACTAACCTTTCAAGAGTTCCTCTACTTTTTGATATTACAAGTAAATATAATAATGTTTGGTGTACTGTTGGTGTACACCCTCATGAAGCAGAATCGCATTTAAATACTGAAATAAATGATCTGGTTGATTTGGCTCAATCTAATAAAAAAGTAATTGGAATTGGCGAGACTGGCCTTGATTACTACTATGAGAATTCTCCCTTAAAAGCACAACAAAAATTATTTAGAGCACATATAAGTGCTTCAAGCCTGACTGGCCTACCTTTAATTATCCATACAAGAAATGCAGAAGAAGATACAATTAAAATTCTTAAAGAGGAGTGGGAAAAGTCACCATTTACAGGACTCATACACTGTTTTACAGCAAGTGAAGAATTTGCCAATGAAGCGTTAGATTTAGGTTTATACATATCTATATCGGGAATTATAACTTTTAAAAATTCAGAGAAATTAAGGGAAACAGTCAAAAAAATTCCTTTAGAAAGAATATTGTTAGAAACAGATTCTCCTTATCTTGCTCCCGTTCCTAATAGAGGAAAACGGAATGAACCCTCTTTTGTTGTTAATACTGCTAATGAGCTATCGAAGCTTTACGATATAAATATTGATGCACTTTCTAAAAAAACTACACAAAATTTCTTCAATTTATTTACTAAAGCTAAAAAAAATTAACAGGTTGGTCAGGAAATGAAGGTAACTATTTTAGGTTGTGGTGCGTCAGGAGGCACTCCCACAATCGGTGGAGTAGATGGAATGGGAGATTGGGGGATTTGTGATCAAAATAATAGTAAAAACTTAAGGCTTCGAGCTTCCATACTTGTTGAATTAAATAATACTAAAATAATTGTTGATTCCTCTCCCGATCTCAGAACTCAATGTTTGGCAAATGGAATTGATAAAATCGATGGTGTTCTATTCACTCATGATCATGCAGATCATACACATGGAATAGATGAGCTAAGAAGGTTGTCATTTTCAACGGGATCAATAATTCAGATCTATGGAACAAACGATACGTTAGTCAATCTAAAAAATAGATTTAGTTATGCATTCAAAGAGAGAACTGCTGGCTACCCTCCATTCATAAATGCTAATAACATTTCGGACACAGATCCGTTTTCGATCAAAGATATTAATGTTATTCCTTATCCTCAGAATCATGGATTATCAATCTCTATAGGCTATCGCTTTGACACTATAGCTTATTCAACTGACCTTATTTCTCTCCCAAATGAATCCTACAAATGTCTCTCAGGGATAGATATATTAATAATTGATGCACTCAGATATAATCCCCATCCTACTCATGCAAATGTAAAAACTGCTCTAAGTATGATTGAAAGAATTCAACCAAAAAGAGCTATTTTAACACATATGTCCCCTGATTTAGACTACCAAAAATTACTAGAGCAACTACCTGAGAGCATAGAACCAGCATATGATGGAATGGTTATTGATTTAAATTAAAAATCATAAATAAAATAATCTGATATATCTTAAACTAGTATTATAGCCAGTATCTGGAAGAATTTAAAAATCATGAGCCTTAAAGAAACAAAAGATTTTTGGAATGCCTCACCATGTGGAGGTAACCAAGAATTGAAAGAAAGAAGACTACAAAGGTATCGAATGGAGCCATGGATACCAGGAATTCTTAGAAAGATAGCAGGTAGACACTCAAATATTCTTGAGGTCGGCTGTGGTCAAGGTACCGATGCATTGACAATTTGTTCAGAACTCAATCAAAACGGCAAGTACGTGGGGGTTGATTATTCAGATGAAAGTGTGGCTATAGCAAACAAAACAGCTACAGAGCTAGCTCCTGAACTAAATGTTTATCCTATATTCAAAGTAGGAAACGCAGAAAATTTAGGAGAATTCGAAAATGAAAGTATTGAATGCATATTTTCTTTGGGTGTATTGCACCATACAAACGATGAAAATAAAGCCATAGAAGAAATCTATAGAATCCTAGAGCCAGGAGGAAAAGCATATATATGGCTTTATAGGAAATGGTCTCCAAAGGTCGGTTTAGCCAAGCTTTTAAGATTTATACAATCATGTTTAGATAAAATTCTTGGTACAGAAAGATGCCTCTATAAAGCTCTTTATGGACGTCATTTTGAAAGTTTATTGGGAACGATGATTTTGGAGTGTTTTGGTGTCCCTTACATGAAATGGTATGGACAAAATTCACTTAAAAACATGTTTTCAGGTTTTAATCTTTTATCCCTAGAACCAATGGGAGGTAATATTCCCTGGATCTCTGGAAAAGAACATGGGCGAAATATGTTTGGTTATTTTTGGGCTATTGAAATACAAAAATAATCCACTAGTTATTTATCTAATTATTTCCGATAATACATATTATGCGTTTTAATATAATTAAATGTATTTAAATGAGATAGTTATATTTGTTTATTAATAAAGAAAATGAGGTAAGTTAAACTAAAAAACAATTATATCTACTAATTACAAAGATTTATTAGTTAAATTTAAGGTAATATATCATTAAAAAAGAACTGAAAAATTGGAGAATAAAAAATTAAGAATAAGAAATTAGGAGATTCAATTGAAAAATTATTGAACTTAATGACTCAATTACGTGATCAGGAGCAAGGTTGTCCCTGGGACAAAAAACAAACCAATCAATCAATTGCACCCTTCACTATTGAAGAAGCATATGAAGTTGTAGATGCGATTAATAAAAATGATCCAGATAAACTGAAAGAAGAATTAGGAGACTTATTATTTCAAGTTATCTTTTTGTCGGAGATCGCATCAGAAAAAAATCAATTTAAATTTAATGATGTAGTTGAAGGTATTACTGATAAAATGAGCAGGAGACATCCTCACGTCATTAATCCAGAAATAAATGGGAACAGTGACGATCGAAATAGTAGTTGGGAAAATCTAAAAAAGATTGAACGGAAGAATCGGGCTTTATCTAGAGGTGAAGATTTCACAACACTAAGTGATGTTCCTGACGCCCTACCCGCATTAATACGATCGATTAAGTTACAAAAACGTGCTTCTAAAGAAGGGTTTGATTGGACAAATGTAATTGGTTCCTTAGAAAAACTTAAAGAAGAGGTTTCTGAATTTATTGATGAAATTAAATCACCATTGAAGAAGAACCACAATTTGTTTGCAAGTGATGAGTTTGGAGATATTTTGTTTTCTTGGGTAAATGTTGCCAGACATCACAACATAGATCCTGAAAACGCACTTCGAATGACAAATAATAAATTTGTCAGGCGCTTTAATTTTATTGAATCAAAGCTTAAAACAATGAATATCAGTATAGAATCTGCCACTTTGGATCAAATGGAATCACTTTGGAATCAAGCAAAAGATGACGAAAAATAATATGGAACAATCAAATAATGTAGTCGTTGTAACTGGTGCTACTTCGGGCTTTGGTAGATCAATGGTAGAAAAATTCGCTAACTTAGGATTTAACATCGTGGCTATCGGACGACGAAAAGATCGCTTAGAAAAACTTTCTAAAGCTTTTGGTGATAATTTACATCCCCTTCCCTTGGATGTTCGTGATACTGAGAGAGTTTTTTATGAGATTGATAAACTACCATCCTCATTTTCAAAAATATCAATTTTAATTAACAATGCTGGACTAGCCTTAGGCTTAAATCCTGCCCACAACGCGGATTGGAAAGAGTGGGAAACTATGATTGATACAAATGTAAAGGGACTTTCAGCAATTACACGTGCAATTTTACCAGGAATGGTTCAAAGAAATCATGGCCACATAATAAATATTGGATCCGTAGCAGGCTCATATCCTTACCCCGGAGGTAAT
>CAZHAN010000109.1:0-4430 GCA_964530575.1 uncultured Rhizobiaceae bacterium
AGGATTGAGCTAGGTCGTTATTAGGTTTCCCAGTAATTAGGATATATAGGAGGATCTCCATGTTTGCTGCTCGTTTATTGGCTGGCTTTATAGCAAGCGTTTTATTTTTTTGGACTTTTTCAGCGCTCGCTTTGGACCCTTTAAAAGGCCCTGAGTTTGATAAAGAGATGATAATAGATCCCAACGAACCCACTTTAGGATTAACTGTCGGCATGTTTGCTGCATGCGCTCAGGAGCGTATTGTAGGGTTTGTCAGACAAGGGGCTAGGGCTGCTGGTCAGCGAGTTATGGGAGAGGTAGAGGGCGAATTCTTTGTTGTTACAGTTCCAGGAGTTAATACTGATATAAAATTTTTCTTCGAGAAGCTAGGTAACGATTCTTCAGAACAGCTTTTTCTCTCACGCATGTCTATTGGAGAAACAGTAGCTACTAAAACTGAGGATAAGTTTGGGGCAATTAGTGCCCTTATACCTAATTGCCTATAGAGAGGATAGATCTCAACGATTACAAGTGATTAACAAATGATATTTTATTGTGAATCATCTTGGGAAGTACTGCTACCACCAAAAAGGGTATCTTTTTTCTTCATCCAGTCGAGGAATATCACCATTAGTCCACCAAGTAGAACTAGGGTTGCGACCATAAAAGCAATTAGCAAAAATAGTTCAGGCATGATTTAGTATTCTCCAATTAATAGTTAAGTCAAATTCAGCATTAAGGTCTCAATCAATATATAGCATCTTGTCATGAATTGATCAAAATCAAGAAATATTTAACATTTATAGGTCTCAGAGAGAGCAATAATAGTAAGCCCTCCGGCAGAAAATCCAAGCTGATCTTGATTTCCACTTAAATAAGTTAATAAGGTCATTAATAATTCAGTATTTTCAATAGATTCAGGGATACAAACATATGGAGCAGATAAAATTCCCCAGTCAAGCAGTGTTCTGTGGGCTCCTAAAGCCCCCACCAGGTAAGCTTCACATTTATTTGCATCTTTACACAAGCTAACTAAGTCCACGCCACTAAGAAATTCAGGATTTTCAATTATTGGCTGATTTTCAAATGAACATGGAAAATGATTCTTTAGAGCTCTAAGAATCAGACTTTCGGCACTGAAGTCCAACTCATCTGGCCGAGCTAGCATATCCGCTCCTGCCCAGAAAAAGGCCGATGGCCCAGAAAGACAGAAGAGGGAAGGTTTTTCAGTCCAGGCTATGATTGAGACGTATGAATCAAGAAGCGCTGCGAAAAATGTATCACAGATTTCAGTATCTTCAGTACAGTTGTTTAGAAGGTCTTTTCCGGAATATACCTCGCGTGCCTCAGAGGAGGTAGGAGTTAAGACTGGAATACACAGTAAAACAAACAAAAGTAAAGCAAATCTCATTGGATCTTCCTTTGTAACTAATCAGCTTTCATAGGTTAACCGGGGTGTGATTATTGAGCAAGGATCACTATCCATTAACTCTAAATAAAATTATTTGGTGTTGATATAGCTCATTTAATAAATATTAAATGAAATGATTTCTTGGCCTTGGTTTCAAGGAAATCAATAAATAAAAAAACAAGAAACTTAGAGATCACAATTTACTAGATGTATCCCAGATTTTTGCATTTCATTGCGCGCGCTTTCTTCGGAGTTATTTAAATTAATACTCCTACATGCGTTCTCGATAACTACGGTTCTAAAGCCATTTGTTTTTGCATCTAAAGCAGTCCATTTAACACAATAATCATATGCTAGACCACAAATGACTAACTCTTGAATTTTTCTTTCATTCAGATAACCACTAAGTCCAGTAAATGTTATTTTGTCATTTTCTCTAAATGCAGAGTAAGAATCAATTTCAGTATCAAAGCCTTTTCTGATAATTAGATCTGCTCTATCGAATTTAATATCTTTGTGGAAATTTGCTCCGTGAGTGCCTTGGATGCAGTGGTCTGGCCATAAAGTTTGGGAGCCATAACTAAGCTCAACTGTATCGTAAGGAGTTTTATTATGGGTTGAAGCAAAGGATGAATGTGATACAGGATGCCAGTCCTGTGTAAAAACTATACTCCGATAATAACTTATTAATTTATTTATTATTGGAACAATTTCGTTTCCATTTGGTACCGCAAGATTACCACCAGGGCAAAAATCATTTTGTAGGTCTACCACTAATAGTGCGGTAGTTTTTTTATTAATTGGAAGTGTTGTCATTTTATTTTAAGTTAGAGGTTTAATAGGATTCCAATAAAAAAAATGAAAAAGGGGCTCTCCGTATTGGGGAGCCCCTTTTTGTATGGAAATAAGGTTATTCTACGATAGATAGATTTTCCGCAGAGCTCTTACCATTATGTCCGGCTTGTAGTTCGTATTCGACGCGCTGGCCTTCGTTCAGACCGGGTAAACCGGCACCCTGAACTGCTGAAATATGCACGAATGCATCTTTACCGCCTTCATCAGGACTGATGAAGCCATAACCTTTGGTCGCATTGAACCATTTCACGGTTCCTGTAGTCATATTATTATATATCCTAGTCAGTAGTTAATGTTCACCCACTTAAATTAGCGGGGTCTCAGCGCAGATCGAATATCCAGAAGATTCGTAGCTTGTCGGCGTGACTAAGCCTGATACGCCGGATCGGTCGCGGTGATACCACTATATTGGCTTGGTATACGCAAAGAGCAAGTAAAAAACACAATTTCTTATATTTTAGATGCTTTTTAATCGATAAAATCTATCAATAATTGATCTTTTAGAAAATAAATTACAAATTTATCAATAAGATAGGGGGATATGCTAACTAAATTCCCATTATTTATAAATATACATGCAAAGGTTTAAAAAAAGCCTTTTCTTGTATGGATATCTATTTCTGAATTAAATCTTCTGCTTCATTACATCTTTTTAAATTAGAGGAATTTCGTCAGATATTCTTCTAGAGTTTGTTAAGGAAAGAATCCATTGGCACTGCTGCAATGAGAAATAATGGAGAGTTGTTATTTAACATAGGAAATGAATTAGAAATGACAAACCATTTTTGTTTTTTAATTTCATTAATTTCAATTTTATCTTTAGATAGGAATCCGTTGACAATTTTATCGAGAACTAAATTTTTTAATTGATTAGATTTTATTAAATTTCCACTTCTTGAAGGTCTAAGTGAACCGCTTAATGAGCTTGAAATTACCTGTCCATCTTTATCAATTAAGGCTAAAACTAATCCATTATTAGTGATATTTGATCGTCGGATAAGATAGTTAGTGAATGGAATAAAAGATAATTTAATTCCAAAGACTGCAATGGGACTTTCATTAGTTACGATTGATAGAATGAGACCAGCGTGACCAGTTTCATTAAGAATTCTAATATCATTCCATACTAATTCTTGCGAATCTACTTTTTCTGTATACCATTTATCTCGAAAGTCAAAGGCAGGTTCAGGAATTCTTTTTCCATTTAAATATTTTAAATTCGAATCTAAAAATACCCAGTCATCGAACCTTCCCATGATGTTGCCTGCAATGCGACGAATTAAGAATGTTGAATCGTTGGTATTAGATTGTTCCTCTAGAATTGATGGCAAGGCTGTTTTTAAATTTGTTGCGCTATAATATGTTCCATTCTCGTATCCTATCTGTAGAGTAGTAATTTGGGGGTATGATGTTAAAGACCTTAAAAACCACATTTTTGCTGGATGTTCATCTCCAAAAGGGATTATTTCACGTTCAAAATTATAGAATGATTTTGTTCCTGGCATAGAGGGTGCAATATTAACTAAAATATTGCCTAAAGAATTAATTTTGCTTAATTCAATCGAAGCATTACTAATTTCTTTTTGAAGAAAATCAGAAGCAGAAATTTGCGCTTTGTAGTTATCTCTACTGTTTATAAAAATAACAGTAATAACTATAATGAATACAATACAAAAAAATGAAAATAGTATTAAAATTGAGCGCTTCAAAATCAAATTCCATTCAGTGAGTATTTGTACTTTTTCATTTATATTTATATTCTCTATTAAATATTATGTAGTAAATTGTTCTCGAAGAATTCTCTCTTCTAAATCATGTTCTGGATCAAACAAGAGGGTCGCTTGTTTGGTTATTGCTTCAGAGATTTTGGCATGAATAATGTCTTTAACTTCTCTGTTATCAGCAGTTGCACTTACAGGACGTTTAGTGCTTTCAAGAATCTTAAACTCAATAGCTGCTTGTCGAGGCAAGATAGCACCTCTCCAATGCCTCGGGCGGAAAGCACTTATAGGCGTAAGAGCTAAAAGTCCCGATCTAAGAGGTAAGATCGGTCCATGAGCTGATAAGTTATAGGCGCTACTGCCTGCAGCCGTTGAAACTATTACCCCATCACAAAAGAGCGTATCTAATCTGACAATTTTATCGATGGAAATTTGTACTTTTGCCATTTGGCCCGAAGATCTTA
>CAZHAN010000109.1:4440-4668 GCA_964530575.1 uncultured Rhizobiaceae bacterium
CTTAAGAGTGATACCTCATCCATAGCCAGGGCGGTTCTCCGACTTCCATCTCTTTTTGTTACAGTCATACGGAGTGGGTGAAGGGAAATTTTTTCGGATTTTTTTATTCTGTCTGGTAAGCGAGATGAATCAAATTCATTCATAAGAAACCCGACTGTCCCAACATTCATTCCAAAAATTGGTATTTTCCCCATTGCTCTGTGTATAGTACGGAGCATTAACCCATCA
>CAZHAN010000110.1:0-4642 GCA_964530575.1 uncultured Rhizobiaceae bacterium
TATTTTTTGTGCAAATATAATGAACTACACGGATTTATATCTAATCATCGTCTTGGTGCAGCTTGTGCCCTTATCGTCATGTACAAAATTACAAATGAAGTTCGTTACAAAGATAGAGCTTACATGTTTATTGAATCTGTTATTGATAATGCATCCAGAAATGAGGGGTGGCTCTGTGAATACGGTGGTGCAGATCCAGGCTATCAATCATTAGCTTCTCATTATCTCGCTAATCTTACTGAACTAACAAACGATGATAATTTACAAAATATTTTGGCAATTCCATCATTAAAATTTTTACAATATTTTATCCACCCAGATGGATCAATTGGTGGTGAGTATGGAAGCAGAAACTGCTCTCTCTACTTTCCGTCTGGTATAGAAATATTTTCTAAAACAATCCCAGAAGCTGAAGCTATTGCTGCAAAATGCTCAGATGCAATTTTAAATGGAAATACACCAAGACTAGATAGCTTGGATATACGTAATTTTATACCAATGCTCTCTAGCTATGCACAGGCTTATATACACACTAAAGAAAATTATATTAAAAAATCAGGAACTCTACCAATATATAAAAAGTTTGAACGGTTTTGGCCTGAGGCTGGTCTGTTTATTCGTTCTGACGATTCATACTATACTATTATTGGATGTTCAAAGGGTGGTGTAACTAAGGTATTTAATAAAAACAACAAGGAGCTAGTGGCATCACATGCAGGCTATATAGCTAAAACAACCAATGGGAATTATTTCAGTACGCAATTCTTAGATTCCAATTTAATTAATGGAGTAAATGATTGCTCTGAGGGCGATGTTGAAGTTACTAGTCATAGAAATATAAGTTTTCATAGTTCATTTTTCTCAGTTATCCATGATAGGACTGCAAGCCCAATAAAATTTCTATTATTTAGAATATTTTCTCTTAGTATTGGAAGAAACCAGTGGATTGCAGATTGGTTTAAAAGAAATATTATTACAAAATTATTTATACATCGTCGAATCAAAAATAATTGGTCCATGAGAAGAAATGTAACATTCTTTAATGACCAACTTTCGATCGATGATTCATTAATGGGTTTTGAGCCCAATGAAATTAGTAATTTTTTTGGAGGAGATGTATTTACAACTATTTATATGGCTTCTTCAAAATATTACAGAACAAATGAATCACTAGCTGATGTATTTATTAAGGATGACTTAGTTGAGATAGTTAATTCAAAATCAAAGATCCGCTACATAATAAAAGATAACAGACTAATTCGTATTTAAATTAACCAGCAAAAAATAAGAAATTAATTGCAACTATGATTATGAATCGGTAATAGTCGAATTTTGGTCAGATAAATTATTATTTTCTTCACTATTTATTATTTCTTCTTTGATATGAAGATTGCTCATCCTGCTAATTTGTGTAGGAAGCGAGTGATGTAATATAAAATCACAAACAAAACCTGTTAATAATATAATTATACTTATTAGGAACATAGTAAGAGAGATGGAAAGTAGTGGTCGTTCTATTATCTGATATTGTGTTCCCACTCCAACAAATGAAATTGCATGCCTAAACAAAAAATAAAGTAGAATTAAACTACTAGGAACGCCGAATACCGCTGCAATCTTAGCAAAAAAATGTAGCGGACTAAGATTATAATTGTGAATAAATAAGATTGAAAAGAGATCAAAAACACCCTGATATCGAATCGTTTTATATTTAGAGATCCCATATTTTCTAGGACTATTTTTTACTAATTGCTCGCCAACATTAAAACCAGCAAAGTGTGCTAGCAAAGGAATATACCTGTGAAACTGACCATAAATTGATATAGTTTTTACAACCTCAGCTTTATACAGCTTAAACCCACAGTTCAGATCCTTAATATTTAGTCCGGTTGACTTTCTAACTGTTGCATTAAATATGCTGGATCCTATTTTTCGAAAAAGAGTATCCTGTCGTTTCCTTCTGTAGCCAGTAACTAATTGAAAACCCTGACCCATCTTTGTCAACATAGCAGGAATGTCTTCTGGATTATCTTGAAGGTCAGCATCAAGAGTCACAACATAATTGCCCCGAGACTTTAAGAATCCTGTCATAAGAGCCATTGACTTACCAACATTACGACGCAATATAATTGCTCTCAGTTCACTAATACTTTGAGTAGATTTACTAAGATAATCGCCTGTTCCATCACTTGAGCCATCATCAACAATTATAATTTCATATGTCTTTGGAGAATCGAATCCACCATTAAAGACTGCCCTAACCCGCTCGATTAATTCAGGCAGACTTTCGACTTCGTTGTATGATGGAATCACAACTGAGAATTCTGGATGATTTTTCGATGGATCTTTCCCCAATTGCCTCATCTCCTTACTACACTAAAAATAAAGAAAATCAATTTTCTGTAACTGAAATTGACTAAAAGAAGCCAATCTATCATGGTAATCGTTGTTGTTGAACCAAGAAAACAGTTGCATCTCTCATCTTTATTGTACCATTTCATTGCTACCACCCCAAAACATTCAATAAATGATTTTTAAATTCTTATAAAAATTGATCAAATTTTTATAGTAGAAAATTTTATTCAAGATTTATTGACAATATTGAATAAATGTTCATGATGTGTTCTATATAAAAACAAGGAAAAATCGTTGCTACAGCCCGTTCATAAACCCCCCAAACTTAACTTGCCGCTTTATTCATCCCCAGTCCCGGCAGGATTTCCGAGTCCCGCTGACGATCATATTGAGGCCAAGCTTGATTTAAATCTGCATCTTATCAAAAGGCCTGCTGCGACATTTTTTGTTAAAGTTCAGGGTGATTCAATGAAAGATATTGGTATCTTTGAAGGGGATCTCCTTATAGTAGATCGAAGTATAGATCCAAAGTCCGATGATATTGTAATTGCAATCCAGCATGGTGAGTTAACGGTTAAACGTCTCAAAATACTAACTAGTAAAACAATTCTTTCTGCAGAAAATTCAGAATTTCCAGATATTTTACTCGATGAAACTGGATGTGAAATTTGGGGTATTGTTACGCACAACATACGTCAGCATTGTGCTCGTTAAATTATGAATACCTTTGGATTGGTCGATTGCAATAATTTCTATGCTTCATGCGAGAGTGTATTCCAGCCAAGACTGAGGAATAAACCTGTTATTGTGCTCTCAAATAATGATGGATGTGTAATTGCCCGCTCAGAAAAGGCAAAAATACTTGGCATATCTATGGGGGTTCCCCTGTTCGAGATACGTCACTTGGTAAAAAAACATAAAATAATTATGTTATCATCAAACTACGCTCTCTATGGAGACCTATCAAATCGTGTAATAAATATTCTAAAAAATACAGTGCCCTACATTGAGATTTATAGCATTGATGAGTGTTTTCTTGGGCTTGACGAGCTTTCCAATGAAAACTTAACAGAATGGTGTCTAGATTTACGTAATAAGATCTATCGTTGGGTTGGAATTCCAACATCTATCGGAATTGGACCTACAAAAACTCTCTCCAAGATTGCTAATAAACGGGCAAAATCAAACTTAAATATGGGTAGTATTATCAATCTATCTGATAATACTACATCCACTGAGGAAGTTCTTGGGCAGACAGTGGTAAGTGACGTATGGGGTATAGGGCTCAGGTGGTCAAAAATGCTAAATAAGAATGGGGTACAAACTGCTCTAGATCTAAAAAACCTTCCAGATAACTGGGTACGTCAGAGAATGGGCATAACAGGTCTTAAAACTATATATGAGTTAAGAGGAATTTCCTGCCACCCATTAGAAATAGGGGGGAAAACAAAAAAAACAACCTGTTGCTCACAAAGCTTTGGAGAAACTACTACCAGTGAAGATCAAGCTCAGGACGCAATTATTTATTTTGCTGAAAGAGCTTCTGAAAGAATTCGTCAAAATCAGCAAGTCTGTAAAGGAATTAAAGTCTTTATTTCAGCTGATGTACTCAATCATAAAAACAAAAAAATTACGAAAGAATCCTCAATAGAATTCATAGTTTCAACATCAGACAGTAGATTAATTGTTAGCGCTGCAATTAAGATATTTAGAAGTTTATGTTGTAAAAATCTTTCATACCGTAAGGCTGGGGTCTTATTGTTTAAATTATCAACTACAAAAAACCTTTCACAATCAACATTTTTAGAAAATTCAATTCCAAATGATGAATTAATGAGTGCAGTTGATTCAATAAATAAAAAGTTTGGTCAAAGATCAATTCATTTGGGAGTTCGTAATAAAAATCAAAAATGGAGATTGCGTCAGAACTATCTTTCTCCAAAATTTACTACTCAGTGGGAAGAAATACCAAAAGTACAAATATACAAGGAAAAAATTACATATAATAAATGATTTAATATAAGATATAGATAAATTGGTTAAAATATTGTTAATAAAATAGTTAAAGGCAGAGTAGTTGAAAATTATATTTACAGTTAAGAAAGTTCCAAAAACCTCGTGGAGTTCAAATAACCCACTTAACCTGAAGCCAAAATTTATAACACTACTATTGCTTATAATTGGCTTAACACTTTTTGGAATAGGTGAATCTCTACTAATTTCAACTGGCGCTGGAGTTAGCCCCTGGACAGTTTTTGCCCAAGGCATTTCTATAAATACAAATTTT
>CAZHAN010000111.1:0-4608 GCA_964530575.1 uncultured Rhizobiaceae bacterium
TTAGCGACTTCTTTTTGCTGACTACTAAGGTAAAAAATTGCTGATCTATATTGATGTCCAATGTCGTTCCCTTGTCTGTTTTTTTGAGTTGGGTCATGGGCAATAGAGAAGAAAACTTTAAGGATTTTGCCGTAAGAAATTATATCTTGATCAAAATCAATTTTTATTGCTTCGGCATGGTTGCTTAGCCCAGAACAGACTGATTCATATGTGGCTGATTCTTTATCTCCTCCAATGTATCCTGACATAACGTTATTAACTCCTTCCAAGGAGCAAAACACAGCTTCAGTGCACCAAAAACAGCCACCTGCAAGAACGGCAGTTTGTATTTCTTGATCATCTGAAGCTATATCTATTAATGGCTCAGGAAATTCAGACAAATCTATGCTTAAGGATTTTTCCATAGCTACAAATATGAAGAAATAATTGAATCTATTTCTTATAGATTTGTGTTAGGTTGTTTTCAAGCATTAATATTACTAACTTATATCTTAAGAATCTTATCTACTAATTTTATTTTTTTATGCAACATTTTGGATTACAAAATCTATTCTAGACTAGAAGTTATTACACAAAAAAACTCCGCTTATGATAAAATCTAATCCTCAGGGATATTTCGACCAGCTAGATCAAAGTAAACTTAGCTTATTCGTTGATTTGTACGAGCTCACAATGGCTCAAGCAATCGTTTCTGATGGACTAAATAGGCATGATGCAACTTTCAGTGCTTATTTTCGGTCTATGCCAGAAAATCGGAATTTCTTACTTGCATGTGGATTGGATACAGTATTAGACCATTTGGAAAATCTTTCATTTAATAACGAGGTGATTGAATACCTTAATTCTACAGGCTTATTTTCAAGTCAGTTTTTAACTTGGCTAAATAAGTTCAGTTTTTCAGGAAATGTTAGGGGGGTTTTTGAGGGGACTCCCATTTTTCCGAATGAGCCCATCCTTGAGGTTACTGCACCAATTGCAGAAGCTCAAATTATTGAGACTTTTGTACTTAATCAATTAAATTTTCAGACTTTGATAGCTTCTAAAGCTACTCGAATTGTTGAGGCTGCTTCTGGAAGGCCAGTAATAGATTTTGGTGCCAGAAGGGCGCATGGAATTGATGCTGCAGTAAAGGCAGCTCGAGCTTCTTCTATTGCGGGAGTTTTAGGAACTTCAAATGTCCTTGCAGGGAAAACATATCAATTGCCTTTAGTTGGTACTATGGCACATTCATATATTCAGGCACATTCATCTGAAGAAGAGGCATTTCGAGCATTTGTCCGGAATTTTCCTAATACTACCTTATTGGTTGATACTTACGACACTATTGGGGGCGTAAAAAAAATAACTCGCTTAGTAAGGGATCTTGACCCAGAGTTTAGGATTAAAGCCATTAGGATTGATTCAGGAAACATTATTGAATCAGCGACTGAGGCACGAAATATTCTTAATAAAGCAGGGCTTAGTGATGTGAAGATTATTGCTAGTGGTGGCTTAGATGAATGGTCAATATCTAAAATTGTAAAGAGTGGTGCTCCAGTAGATTCATTTGGTGTAGGTACTCGTATGGTTGTTTCAGAGGATTCTCCCGGAACAGATATTGTTTATAAACTTACTTCTTTCGCAGGGGTGGGTAGAACAAAGTGCTCTATAGGAAAGGAAATTTTGCCTGGGGAAAAACAGGTTTGGCGTAATTTGGAAGGAAAAAAAGGGGGGGATTTGATTGGAACCTCAGAGGAGACTCATTCAGGCATCCCTTTACTTCATCAGGTAATGACAGAAGGTAACCGTCTCGAAGTTTCAAGAAAATCAATTGAAGATTCCCGTAAATATGCTTTAGAAGAAATTTCAAAATTACCAAAAGATATTCAGGCAATTGACTCTGTTCAATCTCCTTATCCAGTAACGATAAGTGAACAGTTGAAAAAAATTCATAATGACGTTCTGTTGGCTACTAAAGTTTAATTGACAAATTGAGTAGGGGTTAGTTTTTTACAGAACCACTTACATCTGCAGTGAGATCAAATGCTGCTTTAACTAAAGCTTTTGCATAATCTGTTCTTGGATTTTCAAGTACGTCATCGCAATTTCCATATTCAACTATTTTTCCATCTCGCATTACAATGACCTGATCGGCAATAGATCGTACTACTTTTAAATCGTGACTAATAAAAATGTAAGTTAATTTATAACGTTCGCGAAGTTTGTGTAGTAGTTCTAGAATCTGCACTTGAACTGTTCTATCTAGTGCTGAAGTTGGTTCGTCTAATACGATTAGTTTCGGTTTAAGAACTAGTGCTCTGGCTATTGAAATACGCTGTCTTTGCCCCCCAGAGAACTCGTGGGGGTATCTATCCATTGATGAAGGATCAATCCCAACATCTTTAAAAACTTCTGCTACTTGTTCTCTACGATCATTCCTTGATAAATCTGGAAAATGAACTTCGAGTCCTTCCTCAACTATTTGGGACATAGAAAGTCTTGGACTTAGAGAGCCAAAGGGGTCTTGAAAAACAATTTGCATTTCCCTTCTTAGGGCCCGGATCTGCTTAAAACTAAGACCTTGGAGCTCATTCTGTCGGAACTTGATAGACCCTTCAGATTTGATGAGTCTCAAGATAGAAAGACCTAAGGTTGTCTTGCCAGATCCACTTTCTCCAACAACACCTAAAGTATTCCCTTCTTGAATACTGATATCGATATCATCAATTGCTCTAATATGGTCGATAGTCTTTCTAAACAATCCTGATTTTATTGGAAAATGTACTTTTAAATTTTTTACCTCGACTAAGGTTTCGCCTTGATCTGAAGCAATTGTTCGCATCTTTTTGGGTTCAGAATTTATCAGAATTTTAGTATATTCATGTTGAGGGTTAGCAAAGATACTATCTGTAAGTCCTTGCTCAACAAAATTTCCATCCTTCATAACATAAATTCGATTTGCTAATTTTCTGACTATTCCTAGCTCATGAGTTATCATTAGTATTGACATGCCAAGCTGAGTTTGGAGGTCTTGAAGAAGGTCAAGGATCTGGGCCTGAATAGTTACATCAACAGCAGTAGTAGGCTCGTCTGCTATCAATAAGTCTGGCTCATTTGCCAGGGCCATAGCAATCATAACTCTTTGTCGTTGACCCCCTGACAACTGGTGTGGAAAAGATTCAAGTCTTTTATTAGGTTCTTTTATTCCAACAATATCTAAAAGTTCTAAAACACGGTTTTTTGCCTGCCCCTTATTCATACCTCGATGTAGAAAAAGTGTTTCTGATATTTGTCTTTGAATGGTATGAAGCGGATTAAGTGAAGTCATTGGTTCTTGAAATATCATTGATATTTTATTGCCTCTGATAGATTGGAGTATCTTATCTGATGCACCCATTATTTCTTTTCCCTCAACTAATATTGACCCTGAGGGATGATAAGCTTTTGGGTAAGGAAGAAGTTGTAAGATTGAAAGTGCTGAAATTGATTTTCCAGATCCACTTTCTCCAACAATTGCTACAGTTTCACCATGATTTATATAAAATGAGACACCACGAACCGCATCTATTGAATTTTGTGCCATCTTAAAGGATATAGAAAGATTATTAACCTCAACAAGATGTGAAGTAGCTCCTGCAGTTTTAATCGTTTCATTCATCTCTTCTATCACACTTGTGTCTTTCTTGGATCGAATGCATCACGAAAAGCCTCACCAGCAAATACAAGTAATACTAGCATTCCTCCTAAAGTTGCAAACGCGGTTAGCCCTAACCAGGGTGCTTTCAGATTTGCTTTTCCTTGGTTAAGCATTTCTCCTAGGGAAGGCGATCCTGCAGGTAATCCGTATCCGATAAAGTCAAGAGAGGTAAGGATAGTTACAGAGCTGGCTAATATGAAGGGCATGAAAGTGATTGTTCCTACCATTGCATTAGGCAATATATGTTTAAACATAATTTTAGTATCTGAGACTCCTAGTGCTCTAGCAGCTGCAACATATTCTATATTGCGACCTCTTAGAAATTCTGCGCGCACTAGATCAACAAGACCCATCCATCCAAACAATAATAAAATAAACATTAAGGACCAAAATGTAGGAGTTATTACACTTGCAAGAATTATTATTAGGAATAGTGTAGGAACACTTCCCCAAATTTCCATAAACCTTTGAAAAAGTAAATCATACCATCCGCCAAAATAACCTTGTGATGCACCAACAATTACACCGATAATTGAAGTAAGAATTACAAAAATAAATCCGAAAAGAACTGAAATACGGAACCCATATATTGCTCTTGCTGCTACATCTCTTCCTTGATCATCGGTACCAATCCAATTTGTTGAGGATGGTGCTGATGGAACTGGAACATCCAGACTATAATTAATTGTGTCATAGCTAAATCGGATAGGGGGCCAGAGTATCCATCCTCCAGCGCTTGTGATTAAATCCTGTACATAAGGATCTCTGAACTGTGTAGTTGTTTCGAAAAACCCTCCAAATTTAGTTTCTGGATAGTCAACAAATACTGGAAAAAGAATATCATCTTCAAAGCTGACAATTAATGGGCGATCATTTGCAATAAAATTAGCAAATAGACTTGTAAAGAATAAAACCAAGAAAATTCTTGCAGA
>CAZHAN010000112.1:0-4585 GCA_964530575.1 uncultured Rhizobiaceae bacterium
AAAACTGAGAGACCAAATTTGTCATGAATTTGAATCATTAGAAGACGAATATGCTGGTAATTTGGTTAAAATTCCTCCTGGGCGCTTTAAAAGGACTAGCTGGAATCGAACCGGAGGCGGTGGGGGCCTTATGTCAATAATGAAAGGAAGAGTCTTTGAAAAAGTAGGAGTCAATTTTTCAGAAGTTGAAGGTGAATTTCCGAGTGATTTTGTTTCAGAAATTAGAGGTACATCAAAAGACCCACATTTTTGGGCCTGTGGCATCTCGGTTGTTGCTCATATGCAATCCCCTCTTGTTCCAGCTGTACACATGAATACTCGCCACCTAATAACGACCACCTCTTGGTTTGGTGGGGGAAGTGATCTTACACCTATTTTTGAAAATAAATCAGATACAGTTGCGTTTCACAATAGTTTTCAGGAAGTTTGTGATAAATATGATCCATCTTACTATCAAAAATTTAAGAAATGGTGTGATGAATATTTTTATCTACCCCATCGACAGGAACATAGGGGAGTAGGAGGAATATTTTTTGACAATTTAATTAGCAATAACTGGGAAAATGATTTTTCTTTTACACAAGATATTGGTAAAGCATTCCTAAATGTATATCCATCTATAGTAAGAAAACATATGAACAAACCATGGAATAGTGAACAAAGGAAAACACAACTATTAAAACGAGGAAGATATGTTGAATTTAATCTACTATACGATAAAGGAACACGCTTTGGACTTAAAACAAATGGTAACATAGATGCAATTTTTATGTCACTCCCACCAACAGCTGAATGGAGTTAATATATAAATAGATTTATCTTCAACTGCCCTGCCTGCTCATCTCCTCTAATTTTTTTAAGCACCCTTCCCTATCGGGAATAAAATTTTCCTGAACCCACCAATCCTGAACCTCTTGTAATAATTTTCCAACTTCTGGACCATTAAATCCCAAGATCAAAGCATCTGAGCCAGTTAAAGGAAATTTTGGAATAGAAAAATCACTATAAAATGAAAGAATTTTTTTCCAATTAGAATCGTATCTTGGTTCGTCCCGTGCCCAAGAGCAGTAAACTATATCAATAAATTTTTCTTTTCCTTCTTTATAAAATATTTTACTTAATAATTTTTCATCAAATTCATGATAAATAAACTGAATATTTATTATTTCAAGAATCCTTTCACTTTGCTTTGTAGGAAGTCTTAGTAACTTCAATCGATTATTAACTTCTGTTTTATTTGCTTTTAAGGTTATAGAAACTCTTCTTAAAGGGTCTGGATCAGCAACATCTATCTTTGTCAAACGTGTAAGCAAATCAAATTGTGTTGCTTCAGGAAGAAATTTCTGCAAAACGTCTACCTCCATCATTAGCCTCAAAACACTAGCAGGGTCTGGGCAAGACATAATAGATAATAATTCTTTAATAATTCTTTCTGGAGAAATTGTTAATAAAGAACGCGCATGAATTTTACATGCTTCAAGGGCAGAATGATCAGCAACCTGCTTGCTAAAATATCCAAAAAATCTGAAATATCTTAAAATTCGAAGATGATCTTCAGAAATTCTTAAGGATGGATCTCCTATAAATCTAACAATTCCATTTTTTAAGTCAGAAAAACCACCAGTTGGATCGTACAAAGTCCCATCAGGATCAGCATAAATAGCATTAAATGTAAAATCTCTTCTGTAAGAATCCTCAATCCAATTTTCAATAAAAGAAACCCTAGCATGTCTTCCATTAGTTTCTACATCTGCCCTTAAAGTAGTTATTTCAAATTTATATTTTCCAGACACTACACTTACAGTGCCATGAGAAACCCCTGTCAGGATTGGCTTCATCCCACTTGACGTTAACATCAAACAGACTTCTTCTGGTTTGGCTGAAGTTGCCAGATCGATTTCTTTAATTTCTAATTCAAGAATTGAATCTCTAACACATCCACCCACAAATCGAACTATATTATTATTGTTAGATAAAGAAGATACTACCCTGATAACATCAGCGGATTGCATCCAATTCTGTTTATCCAATCTTCCAACTGATATCATATTATGGCTTTAACTCTCCCGGAATAACGTCCCCATCAACAACATGAGGTGGAATATATTTTCCAGAATTACTTTCTCCTTGAGATAAGCCTAGAAATATTAGACCTATAATCACTAAAATGAATCCTATTAAACTCAACCGATAAATAGGCATATCTTTCAATGTAAGAGATGTCACTGATCCTTTAGCGCGTCGTCTGATAATTGTTAGCCAAAGACCATAAATAATAAATGGCGATATAAAGAGTAAAATATACCGCAATATCTTAATAATCATTGAGATAATCTCCTGTTCAGCTCAACTAAAATTCCTGCTGTAGTTCCCCATATATGATAATCTTTCCAATTTAAATTCCAATAAATGTGTTCAATCCCATCTATAGTTTTTTTCATAGAGTAATAGTTCGATAAATCAAGAATATATTCTAGAGGAACACAAAAAATTTCAGAAACTTCAGATGGAGATAATGTAAAGTTATTACCATTACTAAGAATGCCAAGAAACGGTGTAATTAAAAATCCTGTTTTAGTTTTATAAGAATCAAGCATTCCAATAATTTCTATTAAGTTACTTTTTACTCCTATTTCTTCATATACCTCTCTCATTACAGTTGATCTAATATTTTTGTCTAAAGGATCAACACAACCACCTGGAAAACATATTTC
The DNA here is from genome assembly GCA_964530575.1 of uncultured Rhizobiaceae bacterium. Classification (GTDB taxonomy): domain Bacteria; phylum Pseudomonadota; class Alphaproteobacteria; order UBA2966; family CAIVPW01; genus JAQBXG01. The sequence goes on from CAZHAN010000112.1 coordinate 2,715, forward strand.
TCCAGAGTGGTATGCCATATTGTTAGCACGGCGGGTAAATAATACTTTACCCTCCATATCATCAAAAACTAGAGGAATTAGGACAGCTGCAGGAATATCTAAATTTATACCCGAATAGGGATCTCCATAAGAAATGGAAGAAACATTAGAAAATGTTAATATTTGAGAAAACTTAGTCAACATATCTAAACGGAATTGCTTCTGGTGGGACATAATGATCTGGAATAGAGTAAGCTGAAAGTTTCTGATAATATTAATCTAAAGAATTATCTGGCCAGGTTATCAGAAAAAAACTACATTTGATAATGTTTAAATATTATAAAGGACTTAGGAAAGTTAGTTATAAGATATAAATTAAGATTTTACTTTCACCTTCACGTTGCATAAATTTTTAGCAAACGAAGAGGAGCTAAGCAATCCTATGATTATAGTCGGTCAAAATATTCGTGCGCACCCAAGAAGATCGGAACTAATTGAAGAAGTTCACGCAAGACCTTTTGAACCCATGATTGCGCCTGAGCAAGGCTCACATATAGCAATGATTATTGATGGAACAGATGAGAAAACCATTTTTGCTCATTTATCAGATTTATGCCATCACCATGGGGTCAAGGCTCCAGAATTTGGATCAAAATTTTACAGCGTTGATCTAGGTCCATATAGAATCAGATGGGAATATCACAGTGAGTTTTGTACCTATACTTTCATAACTAATAAAAACTATGAAAATCCCTTCTCTAATCCTGTGATTGATATGGTTCCTGAAGACTGGATATCAGAACTTCCTGGTGAAATAATTGCTGCAGTGCATTTTGCAATTGATCCGAAAGAAGAAAATGCAAGAAATCAAGAAAATTTATCAGCCCTTTTTAATGGGAACCAAATAATAGGTGCACTTGTTTCTGGTGGAGCTGCAATGGTTTGGTCTGATTTGAGAATCCATGAAGACGGTTTTTCAAGAATATTAATACATGATCAAAATCTTTCAGCTCTGCAAGCTGGGAGACTAGTCCAAAGAATTTTAGAAATTAATTCATATAGATTATTGGCTTTGTTATCTCTTCCTCTTGCAAGAGAGGAAGCTCCACATATTCAACAAATGGAGGTAGCCCTTGGGGAGATTACAAAACGGCTTGTAAATGAAACATCCTCAACTGATGCGAAAGGCCTACTCGATGAACTTTCCAAGTTAGCGTCTGGACTCGAAGAAGTAGGTGCCCGCACAAGCTATAGGTTTAGTGCAACGCAAGCGTATTTTGATATAGTTAATTCTCGACTTGAAGAAATCCGTCAAGAAAGAATACAGGGAATACAAACTTTTAGCGAATTTCTTGAGAGAAGATTAGTTCCTGCAGTGAATTTTTGTTTTTCAACCGAGATGAGACTTGAGAGTCTTGCTGAGCGCATGTCTAGGGTAGGAAGTCTATTGAGGACGAGAGTAGAAGTACAAATAGAAGAACAAAACCGAGATCTATTAACTTCTATGAATAGAAGGGCTAAAATGCAATTTAGACTCCAGCGCCTAGTTGAAGGTTTGTCAATAGTGGCTGTGTCATACTATCTTACTGGATTGATTAAATACGGACTAGAGGCAATCTCAGCCGCTGGGTTTGCAATTAATGTACCTATAGTTTCAGGAATTTCTATTCCAATAGTTGTAATTGGAGTTGCTACAGTTTTATATCGTGCACGACAAAATGTTGAAAATTCGAACGATTAATTATAATTATTTTTCTATGATTTTCTTACTTTCCAACTGATATTATCTCGAAGTTTTTTAAGATCCTGTACCTCTCTATCTATACTATTTTTTAAAAACTTATCATCAAATTTAGATTTTTTTGGGGAACTGCTTGACATTTTATTAATAA
>CAZHAN010000113.1:0-4554 GCA_964530575.1 uncultured Rhizobiaceae bacterium
TCAGAAGCTAAAGACTGAATTTTGTCTTTTGTTGGCCCCATTATTGACGTAATTTCAATGTCTTCGATATTGGACAAGGCGTCTAAATGTTTCAGACCAAAGGCCCCGTAGGCTCCAGCAACGCAGATTCTCATCGATATCTCCTTACATCTTATTTTCAAGAATTATGTGGCCCACAGCTGTATTTGAAGCAGGTACATGATAGTGGCGGTGAACTTCGAAGACTTCGTGATCCAAAGCGCCACGCATTACGTGCCACATGACCATTTCTACCCCTTCGCTGCCTGTCTCGCGAAGATACTCTAGGTGTGTTATTTGACTCGCTGCGATAGGATCTTCAGTCATAAGGTCTAGAAATTTTGTATCCCACTCGGAGTTGATTAGTCCTGCGCGTTTATACTGCAACTGATGGCTCATACCACCTGTACCAAAAATCATAACATTTAAATCTTCATCATAGCTATTAATTGCCTTTCGTACCGCTTTTCCGAGGTTGAAGCATCTGTTTCCTGTTGGAGGCGGATATTGTACGACATTTACACAGAGAGGGATCACAAGGGCTGGCCACTCCTCGTCTGGACCAATATCCCCATACATGACCGATAAAGGAACTGTTAGTCCGTGATCAACTTCCATTTCATTCATAATGGTAAGATCGAACTCATCAAGGATAAGTGACTGAGCAATGTGGCTGGCAAGTTTTTGATGGTTTTTTACAATTGGAACTGGTCGGGGCCCCCACCCTTCATCTGCAGGTTTAAATTCAGCTGCACAACCTAATGCAAAGGTTGGAATGCAGGATGGGTTAAACGCTGTACAATGGTCGTTATAAACCAAAAAGATCACATCAGGCTTTTGATTTTTCATCCATTCACGAGATTTTTTGAAACCCTCAAAAACTGGTTTCCAGTAAGGTTCGTTAGTTATACCAGTGTCCATGGCGACCCCGATTGCGGGGACATGCGAACACCCTACCCCGGCGGTAACTCTTGCCATTAGTTTTTCTCCCATTCTGATTTTGTTCGATTTCCTTCAATTGAGCGCCCGCCCTTAAGCATCATGTCCCTGTAGGCTTCCACACCCATGCCTGTCATCCGTCCGGCAAGATTTTGGAAGTTAATGCCATCGTTAGCGGCTAATTTGGAAGTGTAATATATGTTACCACCCAATTCGAGTAATAGGTTCCAATTACGTGAGAGTACCGCATTTCGTTGCTCCGATGTCATTGGGTACGAGTCTAGATAGGCTTGTTCATCCTTATTAAAAGAGTCGCGATTGACTTGGAGCCTCAGGGAGATACAAAATTGATTCAGATGATACCCCTCTCTTGATCTGTCAGCGTCAAAGACGAAAGTTCCAGGAATGTCGTCATACTCTTTGTCAGTCATGTAGTTACCCTAGTCAGTTTAACGTCGATTATCTATTTGAGTAGGAAATTCTTTCAAATTTCGCAAACTTAATACACCATTGTGAATGTGACGCAATGGTTTATCTTGATTTTAGGATCCCAAGTATATAAAAAAACCTAACATAATTTTATTTGGATTAAATTTGGCAATAGTTAAAATTTATGTTTTGCTAGTTTTCGAAACCCGTGAAAGGAACAAAAATGGCTGACAGGAAAACGGCTTTGGTAATTTCTGCGCATGCTGCTGACTTTGTTTGGCGTTGTGGTGGTGCAATCGCCTTACATCAGGAACTTAATTATGAGGTGACGGTGGCGTGTCTTTCATTTGGTGAAAAAGGAGAAAGTGCGAAGCTCTGGAAACAAGAGGGTATGAGTCTGGAAAAGGTTAAAGAAGCCCGTAAAGATGAAGCCCAGGCTGCAGCAAATGCGTTAGGAGTGAATGATATTCGTTTCCTTGATCTTGGAGATTACCCCTTGCGGTTAGACCAAGATGCACAAGAGAAAATGGTGGATATTATCCGTGAGGTTCAACCAAATTGGATGATGAGCCACTCAAGGTGGGACCCTTATAATACCGATCATATGAATACGACCCAGTTTGCACTTGAGTGCCGTATGATTTCTCAAGCATGGGGCCATAACCCTGGTCAAAAAGTTTTAGGTGCACCTCAGATGTATCTGTTCGAACCTCACCAGACTGAACAAATGGGATGGAAACCAAATGTATTTCTGGACATCACGTCGGTTTGGGATAAAAAAAAGGCCGCTATCGAATGTATGCAGGGGCAAGAGCACCTCTGGAAGTTTTATACTAACGTAGCGGAAAATCGTGGTAACCATTTTCGTCGTAATTCTGGTGGTATGGCTGGTGGTCGCAAAGCAGAATATGCGGAAGGTTTTGAAATGATTTTCCCTCAAACAGTGGATGAATTAGTATGAGTTATTCAGTCGGTACACAAGGAATTGTAGTTCAAGAAATTAAACGCGCAGAGAACCATATAATTAATGGTCTTGCAAACTGTGGTGTTGCAACCGTTCATGAGGCTCAAGGCCGTAAGGGCTTACTTGGTGATTATATGCGGCCTATTTATCCAGGAGCTAGGATCGCGGGTAGCGCTGTAACAATTTTGGCGCCTCCATGTGATAACTTGATGTTACATGTAGCAGTCGAACAGCTGAAAAAAGGTGATATTCTAGTTCTTTCACCAACTTCTCCCAGTAATGCTGGTTATTTTGGTGATTTACTAGCTGCCTCAGCTAAAGCACGGGGTTGTAAAGGTTTAATCATTAATGCTGGAGTACGAGATGTCCGTGACCTTACGGAAATGAACTTCCCAGTTTGGTCAAAGGCTGTATTTGCTCAAGGAACAATAAAAGAGACGTTGGGCTCGGTCAACGTGCCAATAATTTGTGCCGAAGAATTGATTAACCCTGGTGATATAATCGTAGCTGATGATGATGGCGTTTGCGTAGTACGAAATGAGGAAGCGGTAGAAGTATTGGAAAAGGCTAAAGAACGTGAAGCTGGTGAAAATGAAAAACGTAAACGTTTAGAAGCAGGTGAGTTGAGCCTAGACATCTATAAAATGCGAGAAAAACTGGCAAAAAAAGGTCTAAAATATGTCTAATGGCATCCCAGCTATGTGGATGCGTGGGGGTACATCAAAGGGAGGTTATTTCTTATATCAGGACCTGCCAGAAGATAAGGTGGAACGTGATGCTCTCCTTTTAAGAATTATGGGATCCCCCGATTTACGACAAATCGATGGTATGGGGGGTGCGGACCCGTTGACTTCTAAGGTTGCGATTGTTCGAAAGTCTAATCGTAGCGGGGTTGATATTGATTATCTTTTTCTTCAAGTTTTTGTTGATAAAGAAATTGTGACTGACTCGCAAAATTGCGGTAATATTTTGGCTGGAGTTGCACCTTTTGCTATTGAAAGAGATTTAGTTGAAGCCGATGAAAAAAACACATCAGTTACAATTTTTATGGAGAACACAGGTCAAATTGCAGTTGCTTCAGTATGCACGCCAGGAGGAGTGGTGAACTACTGTGGAAGTGCAAGTATAGATGGGGTTCCGGGGACAGCTGCACCAGTTTCGATTGAATTCAAAGACACAGCTGGGTCGAGTTGTGGAGCTCTTTTACCGACTGGAAATGTTCAGGATATTATTAACGGAGTTGAGGTAACCATGATTGATAATGGGATGCCTTGTGTAATTTTTCGAGCTTCGGATATGCACATTTCGGGTAATGAAGCAGCAGAATTATTAGAGGATAATGTTTCCTTGAAAGATCGTATTGAGGCCATTCGATTGGCTTGCGGTCCGTTAATGAACTTAGGGGATGTTTCTAAAAAATCTATACCTAAGATGACGCTGGTATCCTCTCCGATGAATGATGGAACCGTTTCAACTAGAACCTTTATACCGCATCGATGCCACAAGGCGATTGGCGTACTGGGAGCCGTTAGTGTGGCTACAGCTTGTCTAATTGAGGGAACGGTAGCTTATGATTCCGCCAAAAAAGGTAACGGTGTTGAGCGACACATTTCTATTGAGCACCCTACTGGAGAAATGACCGTAATTGGTCATTTAAATGAATCTGGGGAGATGAAGACGGCTGCAATTTTGCGGACGGCTCGTAAGTTAATGGATGGAGAGGTATTTCCATGAATGAAGAACAACAAATGGATGCAGACTGGTTAAAGTTTCATCCTTCACCAAGGAAACCAAATTTTATATTACCAGAGGGAGCGGTCGATTCACATTGTCATGTTTTTGGACCCTCTGCAGAGTTTCCGTTTGCTCCCGAACGGAAGTACACACCGTGTGATGCTGGAAAAAAACAACTATTCGCTTTACGAGATCATTTAGGGTTTACGCGTAATGTAATTGTTCAGGCCACGTGTCACGGGAAAGATAATAGAGCCATGGTCGACGCGTGTCGTAGTAGCGGTGGTTTTGCACGTGGTATCGCTTCTGTAGGACCTGACATTACGGAGGCTGAGATATCTGAGATGCATGAGGCAGGTGTGCGTGGCGTACGTTTTAACTTTGTTAAACGCCTTGTCGACGCTACACCAAAAGAGACATTTTATCTGATAGCTGATAAGATTAAGAACTTTGGGTGGCACATTGTGGTT
>CAZHAN010000114.1:0-4539 GCA_964530575.1 uncultured Rhizobiaceae bacterium
GTATATTTCCAAATGAACCTCGGGCATGAGTGACTAATAATTGCTTTAAGGGAGTAATTTGGTTAACAAGTCCTAGGCCTAAGTCACGTGAGATTCGAATAGTTGATTTATCATTCGAAAATAATTTATTCAGACTATCAGTGACTGCGACCATTGTTGTGCTATCAAATTTTCTCCATCTTTGATATTTTTTTAAAACTAAACTGTTCCCAACGTCTAATCCAAGACGATGAGCGTCAACAATAACTTCTGCGAGAGCAGCTACATCCCTAAATCCCAAGTTCAAGCCTTGTCCAGCAATCGGATGTATTACGTGTGCTGCATCACCTGCTAATGCTATTCTTTTTCCTATATAACTAGTTGATTGACGCAGAGTTAATGGATAAGACCATCTGGCTCCTTCTTGATTAATCTTTCCAAGAAAAATTCCAATTCTTGACTCTAGTTCTTCCATAAAATCTTTTTCATTAAGCTTCATAATTAGTGGAGCTAGATCAATTTTTTCGGTCCATACTAGTGAAGATCGATTTCCGGGAAGAGGTAAAATAGCAAACGGACCTGACGGAAGAAATCTCTCGTGAGCAATGCCTGCATGAGGTTTTTCATGGGAAATTGATAATACGATACCAGCTTGTTTATAATTCCAGCCCTGTGACTTTATTCCTGACAGTTCTCTAATTTTAGATTTTACGCCGTCAGCTCCAATTAAAAGTTGAGCTTTGATATTTTTTCCGGAATTTAATATTACATTAACAAAACCAGATTCTGATTTAATATTTTCAACCGAACCAATTAATATTTCAACTCCGATTTTTCGAGCACTCTCAATAAGAGCTGCTTTAATATAGGTATTTTCAACCATTTCCCCGAAGGGTTTTCCTCCATATTCATTATAATTATAATGGACAAATAATTTTGATGATCCATCTGTAATACGGATATCTAAAATTGGTTGTGAGGCTTTAACATGTTCCCAAACTGAAATAGCCTTTAATAACTCTATGCTTGAAGAAGATATAGCTGATGCTCGACCATCAGTTTTGGTATTTATAGTATCTTCTGGTAATTGTTTTTCGATAACTACAACATCAATATTTGCTCGGCATAATGCTATGGCCAAGGTTAATCCAACTAACCCCCCTCCAGTAACGATGACCTGAGTCTTTAAGTTTTCCATGAGTAGCACAGTGCCTTTGATCTGTTTATCCGTCTAGTTCTGAATGACTAAAGTTCTTTCCTTTCTTGATTGGGGACAATATCTTGTATAGTGGAAAGTAATGGGGCCATTATGTGGGTGATGAGTATGAATAGAATATTGATATTTCTAAGTTTTATTCCAATTTTAAGTTCAAATGATAGAGTACATTAGTTTTGAGTATAGAATTCAGCCATAGCCTAGACCACCTTGGAAAAGGTCCCTTTGCCCGTTTATCTAATCTTTTTAATGGGATTAAGAATTCAACTGATCACAATCAAATTGATCTTTCTTTGGGCGAACCTCATCAAGTTTTCCCAGATGCTGTTGGAAGAATTATTGCTGAACAAGAGAAGGAATGGGGTTTTTATCCGCCTTTGAGGGGATCAATGGATTTACGTGATTCTATAGCCGAATGGTTTGTTAGGCGTTATGCTCTACCAAATGGAATGATTAACGCTGAGAGGAATGTTCTTGCTCTATCCGGCACTAGAGAGGGCCTTTATCTTGTTGCTCAAACGGTTGTTCATGGCTTAGTGAATAAAACAAAGGTTCTCATTCCAAATCCCTTTTATGCTGCATACGCTGGGGCTGCTGCAGGCACTGGAGCAGAGCCAGTCTTTGTTTCTGGTGCAAAAGGAACTAATGATCTTCCAGACTATGCCTCTTTATCACCTTCAATACTTAAAAGTACGGCTTTATGTTATCTTTGTTCACCCTCTAATCCGCAAGGCGTAATGGCTAATTTTGATTATTTAAAAAATCTTATTAGTTTAGCTAGGGAGTATGGATTTCTCCTTGCTGTAGATGAATGTTATGGGGAGATTTATAATTTTGATCCTCCACCTGGTGCTATAGAAGTTTGTGCAAGTATGGATGGTGGAAGTTTAGACAATGTGGTTGTTTTTCATTCTCTTTCGAAGCGCTCAAGTGTTCCAGGGCTTAGGTCAGGCTTTGTTGCTGGTGATCCAAAAGTTATTTCCGCATTTGCTAACGTAAGAGCATATTCTGCCGCTACTGCTCCTGGCCCTATTCTTGCGGCATCAGCTGCACTGTGGAGGGATGATACTCATGTTAGGGAGGTAAGGGAAAACTATAAAAAACGCTTTGATCAATCTGACAGAATCCTTGGTAATAGGTATAATTATTATAGACCTGATGGAGCTTTCTTTCTTTGGCTACGTGTTGGAGATGGAGAAGAGGTGGCAAAGAAGTTATGGGAAAGAGTTTCTCTGAAGGTAATGCCGGGTAGTTATCTTTCTTATGGTTCTGGTGAACAAAATCCTGGAATGGATTATATTCGTATTGCCTTGGTTGAAAACGAGATAAGTACAGAGAGTGCACTTAATCGTATTCTTGATAATGTATGATTTATATCGTTAGGAAGATGATATGACTCAAAGAACTAATCCTGAAGGTGGTGTTGGTACTACTCTTCTTCCAGCAGGAGCCTCTATTTTCTTAAGAAGGAGAGCTAAAGAGGGATTAGGATTACTCTTTGCGTTGAGTGGGACACTTTTGATTCTAGCTCTAATTAGTTACAATTCTGCTGATCCAAGTTGGTCTACGGCAACAGATAATTTACCTAAGAATTTAATCGGCCTTCCGGGAGCTTCAATTTCTGATTTCCTTTTACAAATATTGGGGATAGCAAGCTATCTTATCCCTTTAATATTATTTTCGTGGTCTTGGATATTTTTCTCACATAAGAAGGCTCCTTATTTTTGGTGGAGTATTTTAGCAATTCCACTTGCCTTATGTAATACCTCCGGTTTTGCAGCAACACTAAATCCTCCTGAATTATGGCAACTGGATCATGGTTTTGGGGGTTGGTTAGGCGATGAAATATTACAGACTACTCTTAGTTTGGGAGCTTTAGTTTTACCTTCTGCTTCTTTAAGCATCTGGCAAATTTTATTGGGATTTTTATCCCTTAGTCTGTTGGCTGTATCCTTTGGTCTTTCATTCCAACAATGGAAACGAATCATACAAGGATTATATTTCTTCTTAACAAAGGTGCTAACCAAGTTGTTAAAGATTCTTATCTATGTCTATAGATTATTGAGTAGGAATAATTCTAAACCTGAAAGAACAGACCCTCGCTTTATTAATTCCAGAAAAAAAGGATATGTTGAAGAATCACGCAAACCAATTTCTGTTAAAACATCTAATCCTAGCCAAGGCTTAAACCGAGTTAGTGTTAGACCTTCCACCTTAAGAACAAGTAAGCGAGCTAAGGCTGAGCAGCAGACCGCTCTTGATTTAGGTGGTGCAGGGTCTTTTCGATTGCCACAGCTCTCTCTTTTGAAGTCCGAGCCCTCAGGTACTCCTAAATCTAATCTTAATGAATTTGCTCTCGAACAGAATGCAAGGTTATTAGAGACAGTAATGGGTGAGTTTGGGGTTCGAGGTGAAATAGCGGAAGTAAATCCTGGGCCAGTTGTTACTCGCTATGAATTAGATCCTGCTCCAGGCACTAAAACCTCTCGTGTCATTGGCCTTGCTGATGATATTGCGCGTTCTATGAGTGCAGTTTCAGCACGGGTTGCAGTTATAACAGGTCAGAACAGAATTGGTATTGAACTTCCAAATTCATTACGTGAAGTAGTTTATCTAAGGCAGCTATTATCGACACCAGAGTATGAAAGTACCTCTGGAAGGCTTTCTCTTGCTTTAGGAAAAAATATAGCTGGTGAGCCGGTAATTGCTGATCTTGCACGAATGCCACACATGTTAATTGCTGGTACTACGGGCTCTGGAAAATCAGTTGCAGTAAATACAATGATATTGTCTTTATTATACAGACTGCCTCCAGAGCAATGTCGACTTATTCTAATAGATCCTAAAATGTTAGAGTTATCTGTTTATGATGGCATTCCACATTTATTGACTCCTGTAGTAACTGAGCCAGGGAAAGCTGTTGTTGCTCTTAAATGGGTAGTGCGAGAAATGCAGAATCGCTATAGGGCCATGTCGAGATTGGGGGTACGTAATTTAAGTGGGTACAATGAAAGGGTAGCAGAAGCTAGAAATAAGGGTGAATCTCCTAAAAGAACTGTGCAGACTGGATATGATAATGAAACTGGCCAGCCGGTTTATGAAGAGCAGGACTTAGATTTAAACCCCATGCCATTCATTGTTGTTGTGGTTGATGAAATGGCTGATCTCATGATGGTTGCGGGCAAAGATGTTGAAACTGCAATTCAAAGATTATCACAAATGGCAAGAGCTGCAGGAATTCATCTGATAATGGCTACTCAACGTCCTTCTGTAGACGTAATTACTGGAACAATTAAGGCAAACTTTCCAACAAGAATAAGTTTTCAAGTTACTTCAAAAATTGA
>CAZHAN010000115.1:0-4532 GCA_964530575.1 uncultured Rhizobiaceae bacterium
TTGCAAATGATTCTGAGATTGTATCAGTAAGGGTATTCTTGGCTGAAGAAGAGTTGTTGGTAGCATCTTCAGATAGTCGCGGTTTAGTTATTAAAGGACTTCATACACTTGCTCATACACGCCAAGGGCGTCAGGTTCTTAATCTTTCTGATTCTTCGGTAGCAGTAATTTGTACTCCTGTAGACGGAGATACAGTTGCAGTTATTGGAGAAAATAGAAAATTATTGCTTTTTGCATTGAATGAGTTACCAAAAATGACTAGGGGACGAGGTGTTAAACTTCAGCGCTATAAAAATGGCGGACTAGCTGATGTCAAAGTTATAAATAAAGAAGATGGACTATCGTGGCGAGTTGGGGGAAGAAGCCGATCCGAGACAGATCTCTTCCCTTGGCTTGGAAAGCGGGGGCAAGCCGGAAGACTGCCCCCAAAAGGATTTCCAAAAAGTGGTAAATTCAATTGAAAAACAAAATAAATAGAGGAATCACATGAACGTTAATTATGAAAATGCACCTACAACACTTCTGAATGAATTTTGGCCTCAAAGTTCAAAAGGGAGCTGGGTAAGATCAATCACTTTAGCTTTTATAGGAACACTTTTGTTAACATTGTGCGCAAAAATACAATTACCTATTGGCCCTGTTCCAATTACTCTACAGACCTTTGGGGTCCTTCTTATAGGGTCATTGTGTGGATGGAGGCTTGCAGTTGGTACTATCCTTCTTTACTTAGCTGAGGGGATGATGGGACTACCAGTTTTTGCAGGATCAGTAGCTGGCCCAGCTTATTTTGCAGGTCCAACTGCAGGATTTCTTTTAGGTTTTGTTCTTGCAGCTTTAGTAGTGGGGGGATTATCAGAAAGAGGGTGGAGTAGAAATCCAGCAACGATGTTTTTTGCACTTCTAATTGGGAATACTGTTCTTTATCTTCCCGGACTACTCTGGCTTCAAACCTTTACTGGCTGGTCGAATCTATTGCAGGTAGGGTTGCTTCCATTTCTATTTGGTGATGCTTTGAAATTAGCCTTAGTTATCTTTATTGTCCCTTTAGCATGGGATTTTTCAAATCGTAAAAAAAATCACGGAGTTAATTAACAAATAAGAATATACTATTAGTTTGAATGAATAGAGCCAATAGTTACATTATAGGTCTTGCCAAATTTGTTTAGAAAAATTTAAACCTTCGAGGGGTTTAAATTTTTTCTTATAAGACATTTTTTGACTTTCTTCTATCCAATACCCAAGATACACGTAATCTAATTTTAGCTTTTGTGCATTACGTATGTGCCAGATAACTACATGGGTTCCAAGACTTCTCTGGCTAAACGATGGATCAAAAAAACTATAACAAAGAGAGAATCCATCTCCCATTCTGTCAGTTAGTGATGTTGCTAATAATGCACCATGATCGTCTCGAAATTCGATAATTGAAGTTTTAACAATGGTGTCCTCCACCATTTCTTGATAGTCCCCAAAATCCATATCAGCCATTCCAGAATCATTATGACGGCTTTTCTGATATCGTTGAAATAAATGAAATTGTTCTGCGGTAGCTATTGGGGGCATTTCAAAAACATTTAGATCAGAATTTTTTCTTTCAATTCTTAATATAGAACGAGTTTCAGAGAAATCAGAGGCTCTAACGCGGACCGGTATACAACTTTGACACCCTTTGCATGCTGGCTTGTATACGATATTTTGACTTCTTCTAAATCCAGAAGATGAAAGCATGTCATGTAATTTATCTGGGTCACCTCCCGTGAGAGGAGTAAATAGTTTTCGTTCTACCTTGTCTGGTAAATATGGACAGGGTGCAATTGGAGTTGCAAAGAATCTATGGAGTGTACGTTCAGGTTTTGTGATTGTCATATTAGGTTGTTAAATATTTACTGTATCTGCATCTGCGCTAAGGTTATTAACCTCAAAGCCAGAATCCTTAAGTTTAAAAATTATTGTTTTTGAGATTTTAGAGTCTGGAACCTCTATTATCAAATTCAATTCAGCGCCTTTTGCAGGGATATTTGTGAATAATCTTTGATGTCTCACTTCAATAATATTACCCCCATTTTCTCCAATTATATTTGATACTTTGGCTAAAGTTCCAGGGGTATCTGTTATGTTAACACAAAGAATCAGTATTCTTCCGGATCTTAGCAGTCCCCTGCTAATTACCTGTGCAAGCTGTCGTGAATCAATATTTCCACCAGAAAGTACTATACCAACTCTTTTCCCTTTAAAACGATCTTCGTTGCATAATAATGCCGCGAGACTTGCAGCGCCTGCACCTTCAACAATTGTTTTCTCTACTTCAAGATAAAGGAAAATCGCTCGTTCAAGATTATATTCACAAACAAATACTACATCGTCCACAAGTTTTTTATTGATTTCAAGTGGGATATTCCCAATTGATTTTACGGCAATTCCTTCAGCAATAGTTGAGCCTCCAGTTTCATGAAATACTTCTCTTTTAAGAGCTTGATAAAGGGAAGGATAAAGTGATGTTTCTGCTCCAATTATTTCAATATTGGGGTTAATTGCTTTAGCTGCTGTGGCACAACCTGCAATCAAACCACCTCCTCCAACGGGAATAATTAGAGTCTCAATTAGTGGATCATCTTCTAACATTTCTAGCGCTACAGTTCCCTGTCCTGCAATTATTGACTCATCATTATAAGGATGAATTAAATGCAATCCTTCTTGCTTTGCGGTTTCTTGAGCAAATGGATCGCAGTCACTGAGGTTATCCCCATGAAGAATTACCTTTGCTCCAAAGTTTTTTGTTTGATTGACTTTGGAGTAAGGTGTGTTTTGTGGCATTATGATCAAAGAAGGAATGCCAAGTCGTTGAGAGTGGTAGGCGACCCCTTGAGCATGATTTCCTGCTGAAACTGCAATAACGCCATCTTTACGCTCTGATTCAGAAAGACTTAGTAATTTTACTAGCGATCCTCTGTCTTTGAAAGAAGAGGTAAATTGTAAATTTTCAAACTTAATTACTACCTCAGATCCAGTAATTTTAGATAATGTTTTTGAGTGGAGGGTTGGAGTTTTTATTACAGATCCACGAATTAATTCAGCGGCTTTTTGAATTTTTTGAAGATTTACGGACATATCAATTTAAACTCTATTAATAAAACACAAGAAGAAAGGGGCATATGTATTAAGTTGTTCTTTTGCCATTAAATGTTAACAAGATAAATGATTCTTCCAATTAAGAAGAGACATTTGTTTAATTGTCGCCTTCAGTAAAGGATTCGTCAAATAAGTTTTTTCTTGCCTTTGTCTGATGAAAATGATTATAGGGCCTCTCGATAGAGTTTTGGGAGTCTTAATCCTTTATAAACAGGAAATTTTTCATGAGGGACGATCAAATAGAATCAGTATTATCACGCCTATCACCTGACAGTCCTGTAATATGCATAAGGCCAGAGGTTATAGAAAATACTGCAAGAAATCTTGTCTCCATGTTTCCTGGGCAAGTGCTTTATGCTGTAAAATGTAATCCTCATTCAATTGTTCTTAAATCTTTATTTAAAGGTGGTATTACTCATTTTGATACAGCATCAATTAATGAAGTGAAGATCGTCAGTGATTTATTTGGCGTAAAAGTCAATTGTCATTTTAATCATCCAGTTAAGGCTCGGTCTTCAATCAGGGAAGCATCAGCCAATTATGGAATTGATAAATTTGTTGTTGATACAGAAGATGAAATAGAAAAAATCAAAGAAAATTCTAAAAATAAAAAATTAAATATATCTGTAAGAATTTGTACACCACCTGGTCAAGCAATTCAGCATATGTCTTCAAAGTTTGGTGCAAGTTTATCTGAGACTAGTAGATTGATAGAAATTATAGGTTCTTCAGGTTATTCTGCGGGCATATCTTTTCATGTTGGATCTCAGTGTAGAGACCCCGATGATTATTATAGGGCAATTAAACTTGTTTCGTTGATTCGTAATTCATCTAAGGTTGATATTTCTTCTATTAATGTAGGGGGTGGTTTTCCTGTTTCATATGTGGATGATTCCGTTCCTCCTCTCGAATCTTTCGTAGAACGGATTTGTAAAGGTATAAATGATTTTGATTTTGAAGATAGTGTTTTGCAGTGTGAGCCTGGGAGAGTACTTGTAGCTAATGGTTGTTCAATCTTGACTCAAGTGCATTTGAGAAAGAATCAATCGCTATATATTAATGATGGGATTTTTGGAAACTTATGTGAACTTGTTCACCTAAAACTTAAGGTTCCTTTACGAGTATTTAGAGGTAATTCTCAACTATATGAAAAGAGTGAAGAATTCAATATTTATGGACCGACTTGTGATCCAGTTGATATATTGCCCAGTACCTGGGCTTTGCCACAGTCCATTGAAGAGGGTGATTGGATTGAGTTTGGACAAGTCGGAGCTTATTCCTCAGCAATAAATACAGATTTCAATGGATTTTCAACCAGAACCTTTGTTGTGGTTAATGAGCACCCATTTTGGATGAATTCTATTGAAGAAAACAATTTTGCAGCAATAAAAATTGCATAAGAA
>CAZHAN010000116.1:0-4479 GCA_964530575.1 uncultured Rhizobiaceae bacterium
CGAAATAATTCACAGCAAAGACTCCATTTTCGCAATCCTGATTTGGCTGAAAATAGATACTTGGGAATTGGTTCAGAATTTGCCATTGCTCGTGAGGAGTCTGGGATAGATATAATCCAGGTTTCTCAAAGATTAAAAATACGATCTAAATATATAATTGCTATTGAGTTGGGGGATTTTCAATCACTTCCAGCTCTAACCTATGCCATTGGGTTTGTTAGGACATATGCTGAATTTCTTGGCCTTGATTCAGAAAGTTCAATCAAAAGATTTAAGATTGAGATGGGTGATGACATTGAGCGTAAGCCTTTACTTTTCCCCGAAGGAGAGCCAATAGAGAGAATACCTAGAGGGTGGTTGGTGGGCATTGCTTCAATACTAGCAGCTGTAATTTTTAGTACTTGGTATTATTTTGAAAGTTCAGGTCAATTAAATGTTAATATTGTTCCAGAAGCTCCACTTGTTCAATTGACTGAAATTAATCAAGCTCCTCTTGAAACTGAAATTTTGAATGAAATTGAAGAGAGTATTATTAATAATGATGAGCTTATAGATGATGTGGCTACTAAATTAGAAAATAATTCTCTAAACATACTAGATAATGAAGAACCTGAGGTTTTTTCTCAGCCTTTAACAAATAATGATGATCAGAATCTAAATGCCTTATCAACATTAGATGAAACAACTGCTAAACTTGAGCCTATTGTTATAGAGAGATCGGAGCCGAGAGCTATCCCAAGCCAGCCTCCAGCACCTATTCAAATAGTTGTGGCTGAACCTGATACAGAGGAAGTGACAGAGGAAGTGACAGAGGAAGTGACAGAGGAAGTGACAGAGGAAGTGCTTAGTGACGTTGTACAAGAGGAGGTAATTCCTTCAATTCCTCCAGCCATTCCAGATGAGGTTGCAGCTCTTAATACAGAATCGGAACCCGAAGTTTTAGGGGAAAATACTACTGAAACTCGGATAATGATTCATGCATTGGAAGATAGTTGGGTGCAGATCACAGGGGTAGGAGGTGAAATAATCTTTTCGAGAATTCTTCGTTCAGGTGATATATATCATTTACCTAATAGAGAGGATCTCCTACTAATGACGGGAAATGCTGGAGCCCTTGAGATAACCGTTGATGGTGATGTTGTTTCTTCAATTGGACCAATAGGCGCAGTTAGAAGAAATATATCCCTTTCTCCAGATAGACTGCTTGCTGGAACTGCTCTAGATAGATAATACAAAACTTGAATAAAATTTAATATAGATTCATTTTTATTTAGTAGATGAACTGATTTAATTATTGTTATTTGATAAAACTTATTAAGTTATATACTGGCAGAAGTTTATGGATTCAAAATCTTTTCGTCATATTTCTCGTAGAGAAACAAGAAAAATAAATGTTGGGGATGTATCAGTTGGAGGAGATTCTCCGATTTCAATCCAGTCAATGACAAATACACTCACATCTGATCCAATAGCAACCTCTGATCAAATTTCTGCTTTGGTTGAGGCTGGAGCAGATTTGGTAAGGGTATCCTGTCCAGATAAAGAGTCTACTAAATCACTTTCACAAATTGTTAATAATTCTCCAGTTCCTATAATTGCTGACATACACTTTCATTATCGCAGAGCTATTGAGGCTGCAGATGCAGGGGCTGGATGTCTTAGATTAAATCCTGGAAATATTGGCGGAAAAGATAGGGTTTTTGAGGTAATTTCTGCTGCTAAAGCAAACGAATGTTCCATTCGTATTGGAGTAAACGGCGGCTCACTTGAAAAACCTCTTCTTGATAAATATGGATCTCCTTGTCCGGAGGCTTTGGTAGAGAGCGCAATGAATCATTCAAAGATCTTGGATGATGAAGGTTTCTTCAATTACAAAATTAGCGTTAAATCATCTGATATGATGCTTACAGCAGAATCATATAGACAACTTTCACTCGTGACCGATGCACCTCTCCATTTGGGTATAACTGAGGCAGGAGGACAACGTTCCGGCACCATAAAATCTGCTTTAGGTATTGGCTCATTATTATGGGAAGGCATAGGAGATACCATAAGGGTTTCTCTAGCGATGGATCCCGTTGAGGAAATTTATGCTGCAAATGAAATTCTTAAATCTTTGGGTTTACGTCGCAATGGCGTAACAATAATAGCATGTCCTTCATGTGCTAGAGAGGCTTTCCCGGTTATTCGTACGATAAAGGAATTGGAGGATCGTCTCGCTCATATTCGCACTCCATTAACAGTTTCAGTTCTGGGATGTGTTGTTAATGGACCAGGGGAGGCCAAGCATGCAGACATAGGTTTAACCGGCGGAGGTAAGGGTAACCATATGGTTTATCTCTCAGGGGTGGCTGACCATCGAATTGATGATGATGGAATTGTGGATCATGTAGTTTCTATGGTTGAGAATAAAGTAGCTGATATTGAATTAAAAAATGATCAGGGATGAATTTTAATGATTAGTAATTTCTTTTCAAGATTTGAGTGGTTTTTGGTTTAGATATGTCAAGGTTGCAACCCGTAAGAGGAACACATGACAGGTTACCCGAGGATAGCCGACAGTATCAGCATGTAGTTTCTGTTGCACGAGATTGGGCTGAGCGATATGGATGTGGAGAGATTTCAACCCCAATATTTGAATTTACTGAGGTTTTCCAAAGGACACTTGGTGAAACCTCAGATGTAGTTAGTAAGGAGATGTATACTTTTGAAGATAGAGGTGGTGATAAAATTACATTAAGACCTGAATACACTGCAGGAATTGCTAGAGCTATTATTTCTGGGGGTCTATCTAGCCAACTTCCGTTAAGATTTTTTGCAGAGGGTCCTATTTTTAGATATGAACGTCCTCAAAAAGGAAGACTTCGCCAATTTCATCAAATTGATGTTGAATTTCTTGGAACAGCAGATTCTGGTGCTGATATTGAGGTTATTTCGTTAGCTGCAGACATACTTTCTGCACTTGGTATTAATAATAAAACTATATTAGAAATAAATAGTTTAGGTGATTCAGAAAGTCGTTCTGCATATAGAAAATGTTTAGTTGATTATTTTACAAAACAGCGAATTCATTTATCTGAAGAAAGTCAGTTGCGATTAGATCACAATCCACTCCGTATACTTGATTCAAAAAACAAAGAAGACAAAGAAATAGTTTCTGATGCTCCATTGGTTTATGAATCATTTAATGATGAATCTACAAGATTTTTTTCTGAAGTTTGCTCAGGATTAGATTTGCTTAATATTCCCTATAAGAAGAACCCACGTTTGGTGAGGGGGTTAGACTACTATACACATACGACCTTTGAATTTACTACAAGTGAACTAGGTGCTCAGGGAGCAGTAATCGCGGGGGGTCGATATGATGGTTTAATAGAGGTTATGGGAGGCCCATCAACTCCAGGTATAGGATGGGCGGGAGGTATTGAAAGAATCTTAATGCTTCTAGAATCAACAAAGCCTATTTCTAGCCCAATAACGCTCATCCCTATTGGAGATAGTGCTGAAAAAAGAGGGCTACAGCTTGCCCGTGAGTTACGTGGTAATGGATTAATTATTGGCATGGATTTCTCTGGTAATTTAAAGAAAAGACTTAAACGGGCTAACAAGGTTGGTTCTCATACAGCGATTATTTTTGGTGATGATGAATTAAATCGTGATGTTGTATTATTGAGAAATCTTGATTCTGGTGAACAAAAGGATGTAGATCTGGCTATCCTGACTTCAATTCTAATGGAAAATAAAAAATAATCTGTGTCTAGAATTCCAAAAGAAAAACTTAGTGCAATATTAGATCGTTATGCACAGATTGAGCATGATCTTTCCGCCGTTGATGGTGGAAGTGATGAGTATGTTGAATTAACCCGAGAATATTCCCAGCTTGCCACGGCTGTAGTAGTTATTAAGAAATATCTGAGTGCAGTCAAAGAATTAGAGGAACTTGAAGGGCTTTTAAAAGATGATAATAATGATTTAGAGGTGCAAGATTTAGCTAAATTTGAGCTTTTAGAGTTGGAGCCACACCTTAAGCAGCTGGAGAGTGATGTAAGGGTTCATCTTCTTCCTAAAGACGAAGCTGACGAGAGAAATGCAATTCTTGAAGTAAGAGCTGGTACTGGTGGAGAGGAAGCAGGATTATTTGCATCCGAATTGTTTAGAATGTATCAAAGATATTCAGAAACAAAGGGATGGAAATTTGAACCTCTTTCTTTTTCTGAAAAGGAACATGGAGGAATTAAAGAAGCTCAGGCTCTTGTTTCAGGGCCTGGTGTTTTTGCCCGTCTAAAGTACGAGTCAGGCGTTCATAGGGTGCAAAGAGTCCCTGAAACAGAATCATCGGGTCGTATTCATACGAGCGCTGCTACAGTAGCAGTTCTGCCTGAGGCAGAAGAGGTAGATGTTCAGATCGAAGAAAAAGATCTTCGTGTAGATGTGTATAGGGCTAGTGGCCCAGGAGGACAATCTGTTAACACAACTGAT
>CAZHAN010000117.1:0-4432 GCA_964530575.1 uncultured Rhizobiaceae bacterium
CCAGCTGAAAATCCTTGGCGCTCAACAGATGGATTAGGTCGTGTTCCCGGTGGTTCTTCAGGAGGCTCGGCCGTGGCAGTTTCTTCAAATATTGTTTCTGCAGCAATTGGCACAGACACAGGAGGATCAATAAGACAACCAGCGGCTTTTACTGGAATAGTTGGTATGAAACCAACTTATGGGAGGTGTTCACGTTGGGGAACTATCGCCTTTGCTTCTTCTCTAGATCAGGCAGGCCCTATGACTAGGAGCGTAAAAGATGCAGCTATAGTAATGAATTGTATGGCTGGCTTTGATCCTAAAGACTCTACATCTCTAGACGTTATATTATCCGATTTATCAAGTTCGCTTAATGAAGGTGTTAAAGGGCTTAAGGTAGGCTTGCCCATCGAGTATCGTTTGGATGGAATGGATTCAGAAATAGAATCACTTTGGGAAAGCGGGGCAGAATGGCTTAAGAGTGCGGGAGCTGAGGTATTCCCAGTCAATTTGCCTATGACGAAGTATGCACTTCCTGCTTATTATATTCTTGCCCCTGCAGAGGCATCTTCAAATTTAGCTCGGTACGATGGAATAAGATATGGACAGCGCGAAACTGGCAAAGATTTAATTGATATGTATGAATTAACGCGTGCTGAAGGCTTTGGAAATGAAGTTAAAAGAAGAATTTTAATCGGTACATATGTCCTTTCGGCTGGGTATTATGATGCATACTATCTTAAGGCACAAAAAGTTCGCTCAAAGATTTCAGAAGACTTTAAAAATACTTTTGAGAAGGTTGATATTCTGTTAACACCTACAGCTCCGTCAGCCGCATTTAAAATTGGCGAAAAATTTCAAGATCCAATTGATATGTATTTAAATGATATATTTACTGTTCCAGCAAGCATGGCGGGGCTTCCTGCAATATCAGTTCCTTCGGGCCTTTCAAATAATGGACTTCCTTTGGGTTTACAAATTATTGCACCAGCATTTGGTGAAGAAATACTTTTTAGAGCAGCAAATGTACTTGAAGAATTAGCTAATTTTACCTCTAAGCCTGACCAATGGTGGAAGGTATGACAGATCTAAACTCGAATTTAATTAAAAGGGAGTCCGGTTCTTGGGAGGTTGTGATTGGTCTAGAGGTGCATGCGCAAGTAATATCTGATTCAAAATTATTTTCTGGCTCATCTACCAGCTTTGGTGCAGTTCCAAATTCACATGTCTCATTAGTTGATGCGGCTATGCCGGGAATGCTACCTGTAATTAATGACAAGTGTGTTGAACAGGCAGTTCGAACTGGTTTAGGACTAGGGGCAAAGATAAATCTTTACAGTATTTTTGATCGTAAAAATTATTTTTATCCAGATCTTCCTCAAGGATATCAGATATCACAATTTTCCGACCCAATAGTCAGTGGGGGAACTGTTTTCCTAGATTTACCTGACGGTGAAGAGCGTGAAATAAGGATTGAGAGAATTCACCTTGAACAAGATGCCGGCAAGAGCATACACGATCAACATCCAAATTATACTTATGTAGATTTGAATAGATCCGGAGTAGCATTAATGGAGATTGTTTCAAAGCCTGACATGCGTTCCTCAACTGAAGCAGCTGTATATGTCAGGAAGTTAAGAAGCATATTAAGATATTTGGGAACATGTGATGGAAATATGGATCAAGGGTCTCTCAGATGTGATGTAAATGTTTCGGTACGTTTTCCAAACAGCGAATTGGGAACTAGGTGTGAAATTAAGAATGTAAATTCGATTCGCTTTATTCAACAAGCTATTGAGTATGAAAGTAACCGACAAATTAAAATTATTGAAGAAGGTGGGTCTGTTGATCAACAAACAAGATTATTTGATTCATCAAACGGGACAACTCGAGCGATGAGATCTAAAGAGGAGGCTCATGATTATAGATATTTTCCTGACCCAGATTTGCTTCCATTAATTATTACTGAAGATTATGTAGATAATATTAGGGCGAGTCTTCCAGAGCTTCCTGATGCCAAAAAAAATAGATTAGAATCAGACTTAGGAATATCCTCATATCAAGCAGGGATATTAGTGTCTGAAAAAGAAAATTCAGAATTTTTTGAACTGCTTGTTTCTGAGACATCAAAAATTACAAAAAAGCCTGAAAGTGAAGTTGCAGATGGCTGTGCAAATGCAATGATTACTAATCTCTTCGGTTACTTGAATAAAGAAGATAAGGAGATTTCAAAATCTCCTATTACTTCGAACAGTTTTGCTGAGCTTCTTTCTTTACAATTTACTGGGGTAATCTCCGGTAGGATTGCTAAAGAGGTTTTTGAATTGATGATTTTAACTGGTAAAGGAGCTACTGATTTGGTTGAGGAAAAGGGCCTTAAGCAAGTATCAGATACAAATGAATTAGAAAAGTTAATTGATGAAATTTTGATAAGTAATCAAAAACAATTAGAACAATATCGGTCTGGAAAAGATAATTTATTTGGTTTTTTTGTCGGTCAAGTGATGAAATTAACAAATGGGCAAGCTAACCCTGGAATCGTTAATAAAATATTAAAACAAAAGTTAGGTAACTGATATTCTGTAATTAATTATAAGAGGAGAGGTGGCCGAGTGGTCGAAGGCGGCGGTTTGCTAAACCGTTGTACGGTGTAAAGCCGTACCGAGGGTTCGAATCCCTCTCTCTCCGCCAATCCCTTGGCTTTCCTCGTCTTTTCCCATCTTCCTTAATACTTGAAAGCCCGCAGAAATAATTACCGCACCAATAATAATTGCTATGCTTCCAAAAATCGGACGGCATCTTCCAAACGGTCGTCGCCCCAGAATATTTCTTCCCCAACTGTGAAAGTTGGCGCTCCAAAAATCCCGAGCTTCTGTGCTTCAGAAGTATTAGCTTTGTATTGCTCTAGAATCTTCTCTTCGTTAGCTCCTTTTACGATTTCATCGAAATTCAGTGACAATTTTGACATGCATTTTTGTAGATTTTCCTCCGAACCAGCTTCAAGGCCATCGAGAAACCAGGCTCTATATGTTTCCTCAAAATAATCGAGATATTTACCCTGGGAATTTAACAATATTCCAACAAGATTTGCCCTATCAAACTCTTTCAGTGGATAAGGTGCAGGAAGATTCGGTTTTGGTAGACCGTAGAATTCTGCTCTTCTCTTAATATCTCGCCACATATAATCAACTTTAGGCTTTTTTGAAGGTGGAAATGGGATGTTATTCATTTCCTTCATGATTTGACGAATGCTGATGGGCTTTATCTGTATAGATAGGTTATGTTGCTTTTGAATATTCTTGATACGAAGAGCGGTAAGAAAGGTGTAGGTGCTTCCAATCGAAAACCAGGCTGTAATTTTCTTTGACATTAGCCTTACCTCACAGTGACTGTGCTAGCAGTATATCAATATTATACAAATGCCCTACAGTCTCGTCATTAGCCCATGTATGACACTCGTCTGCGTTCTTCATTTCATAACTCTCTTGCTAAATGTTCTCTAATATATAGAACAATATACTGAAGCTTGATTGAACAGAAGGTTTGAAGACTACTTTTCACAGTGTATATAAAGATTAAGACTTATACATACAGTTATACAGAGAAAATATACAAAACTAAGTAATTGATAATAAGGGGTTATTTAGTAGGGGTGTGCAACCTCTCTCTCCGCCATAAACTATAATATTCCTTTAACGCTAATCTTTTAAAAATAAGTTTTGGCACACATAGGGCACACTCGCTAACCATTGGTTTTGTCGTTGCTCAGTGACAGGCTTTATCCAATACTTTTAGACGCCAGTAATTATAGGGAAGTGGTGTGATAAATCCTGCCAACAGCATGAAGGGGATAACCCACCAGTGCAAAATAGCACCGCCTGTCAAGATAACATCGGTGATATTCATAGCTGCTTCCATTGCTATCATGGAGATAAGAGACATGCCAATGGCTGTTTTAAAGGCCACCTTCAGCACCATTTGCCTTGAGAGAATTACGGTCTCAAGCATGATCGACGTTATTAATCCGTTAACAATTGCCAGCAACATGATTGCCCAAACAGGCCAAGGTATTCCTGTTATCTGGAAATAGGCGATTGTGCCAAAATCACCGATTGCACACCCTATCAAGCACCAAGCTGTATTGACTGAGGCCTTTTTCCATGTGTGACGACATAGCCAGTTTATTGTTAGCGCTTTCATTTATAACTTTCTTTCTAGATTTTCACTAAAATATAGAACAATCTATTCCATAGTAGCGAATTTATTTCTAAAAAGGGGGTTAAATCCGTGAAATTGTTTTTTCTATAATGGTTAAAATCTATGTCGATGCTGATGCTTGTCCGGTTAAGAACGAGGTAGAACGGATTGCGACACGCCACAACCTTCAAACCTATCTGGTATGCGATGGCGGAATCCGCCCTCCGCTGAATCCACTAATACAACTTGTCGTTGT
>CAZHAN010000118.1:0-4293 GCA_964530575.1 uncultured Rhizobiaceae bacterium
TACCGACTTAACACCGGCCTCTTCACCAGGCGTCTCTTGCTCACAGGAGGTCCGATAACCAGACCTCTCTGCCCACCTAAGATACATCCTCATTAACATCTCAGCCCAATCCTGGGATTCTGTACCCCCTGCACCCGCGTGAACCTCAAGATAAGCATCGTTCTTATCAGCTTCTCCAGAGAGCAAACTCTCTTGATTAAGTCGAAGCAATATCTTTAATATTTTTTTTAATTCTTGCTCTGCTTCAGAATATACATCTTCATTTTTCTCTTCCTCAGCAAGCTCTGCTAAGGATTTAGCGTCTATAAATGAAGAGTTTAATTTATCAAAATCTAATAAAGAACTTTCTAAATGTGTTCTTTCTCGCATTAAATTCTGTGCTTTTGAAGCATCGTTCCACAGTTTAGGATCCTCAGTAGCCAGATTGAGCTCAACTAAACGATTCTTTGATCCATCAACATCAAAGATGCCTCCTTAGAAGATCAAGCGTCTCCTGTATTTCCAGAATCATTTGATTTGTTTCATTACGCATTTAAAGTTAGTACTCCAAATTAGTATTGTTGATATTTAGATAAAAACTTACACTTACCTTTATCAAAGATAATAATATAATTAATGTAATTACCGCTATAATTAATATCTTCCACGTCTCCGTGCATCTGCGTCTGTGATAAACCCATCATCAAGAATAAGAGTATTTTCAATGCCTGGCTCTGTTCCAGGCCTGAAGGCCTCTAAAATTATATTTTCATCTTCTTGTTGGGCTAACTGTCCTGAATCAGCATTTATTCTAACCAAACGTACACTTGGTGGAATCCTAAAAGGTATTGAAGGCTTGTTCTGAAGTACAGTTTTCATAAATTCTTTAAAAATAGGAGCTGCGGCTGATGCTCCTTGTTCAAACGGACCCATTGTTCTAGGTTGATCAAAACCAACGTAAACTCCCACAACCAAATCTGGCGAAAAGCCCAAAAACCAAGCATCGAAAGAATCGTTAGTTGTTCCAGTTTTTCCTGCAAGAGGTTTTCCAAGCTCCTTTATTGTTCTCCCAGTTCCGCGTTGAATAACTCCCTCCATCATTGAAACTAATTGGTAGGCAGTAGAATCTTGAAGAACTCTCTTTCTATTATCTGGCGCTCTTGGGGGAGACTGACTTGCCCATTCTGTCTGAATGCAGTTAGGGCAAATACGGTTATCATGCTTGTATATAGTTTGGCCATGACGGTCTTGAATTCTATCAATTAATGTTGGCTTAATTTCATGACCTCCATTTACTATCATGGCATATGATGCAGTTAGCTTCATCAGGGTTGTTTCACCTGCTCCTAGAGACATAGACAAAATCTCAGGCATATCTTCAGTTATATTTAATCTCTCAGCATATTTTGTAACCTCATTTATTCCAATGTATTGGGCCATACGAACCGTCATAAGGTTTCGAGACTTTTCAAGACCCAGCCTTAGAGTACTAGGTCCATAAAATCTTTGTGAATAGTTGGCAGGTTTCCATTTTGGAAGGCCAGGACCTTGATCGATCACAAATGGAGCGTCTAGAACTAATGTTGCGGGAGTAAAGCCATTTTCAAGCGCAGCTGCATATACAATAGGTTTAAAGGCAGAGCCAGGTTGACGAAGTGCTTGAATAGCACGGTTAAATTGGCTTTCTTCAAAACTATACCCGCCAACCATTGCTAAAACTCTCCCAGTATGCGGATCAATAGCAACCAACGCTCCTTCTATTTCAGGGATCTGAAAAAGAGAAAACATCCCTCTCTCAGATTCAGATTCCTCAACTAAAACAACATCTCCTGGATTTAGAACTTCTCCAACGCTATTTGGAACTGGTCCGACATTTTGCCCTTCTCGCCAAGGCCTAGCCCACAATAAACCCTCTATAGGGACTATTGATTGTGTACCATTTGAAAACCCAATTTTTGCTCTTTCTTGTTCAACACTTAGAACCAACGCCAACTTTCTTTTTGATGTTATACCAACAGGAAAAGGTATTTTTCTAAGCTCTGATGGCCAATTTATATCGATTTCTTCTATTCGTGCCAGAGGGCCTCTCCATCCATGCCTACGGTCATAACTCTCTAGACCATTCCTTAAAGCTTGTGTGGCAATCTCTTGATAATAAGTATTTAGAGTTGTCCTAACTGAAAGCCCTCCACCATAAAGACTTTCAGTACCATATCTTTCTACGAGTTCTCGCCTAACTTCTTCAGCAAAATAGGCAGCATGAAAAATTTCTGTTGCAGTTCGATCTCTAATTTCAAAACGAGCGTTTGTAGATTCATTAAATTCTTTATCATTGATATACCCCTCTATAAACATACGATTAATCACCCAATTCCTTCTGATGAGAGCAGCCTCAGGTCTGCGTATGGGATGATAGTTATTTGGGGCCTTAGGGAGGGCTGCTAAATAAGCAGATTCTGCAATGGTTAACTGATTTAATGGTTTATCAAAATAATTTAGGGAGGCTGCAGCAACCCCATAAGATCCATAACCTAAATATATTTCATTTAAATATAATTCTAAAATTCTATCCTTAGATAATGCCCGTTCAATTCTCAAAGATAAAATTGCTTCACGAATTTTTCTAGACAGAGCAACTTCCTTATCTAGTAAAAATATTTGCGCAACTTGTTGTGTTATTGTTGAGGCACCAACTGGACGCTTATCCTTACCAATATTACGTACATTAGTAATAGTTGCACGCAAAATAGCTAATGGATCGATACCTATATGAGTATAAAAATTCCCATCTTCAGCTGCAATAAAACTATCAATCACTCTTTTTGGAATGGCAGATATAGGTACAAAAACTCTTGGCTCAATATAAAATTCAGTAATTAATTTACCATCTCCCGCGTGGATTCTAGTGGTTGTAGGAGGTTGGTAATCTGCCAACTGACTATACTCGGGCAGATCACGTCCATAAACATAGAAGATGGAAAATATTGATCCCGCCATCAAAATAGTTAGGAAGAATAGGATAAAGAAAAAAACAAAAAAGAATCTTGCCATACAAAAATCAGTATTGCCAAAGCTTATTGAGGACTAAATTTGTTAATCATCTTCATAATATTATGTCTTAAATATGGCTTGAAATTTCTTTTTAAAAAGCATTATTTCATAAAATAACTATTAATTGTCCTTACTACAGCATCTAAGATTGGCTTACGTCCCTGCTTTGTCGCAAGAATCTGCTCGTCTACTCTATTTGATATAAACCCTAGCTCAAGAAGAACTGAAGGAACATCGGGAGCTTTCAATACAGCAAACCCAGCATATCTATGTGTGTTACGAAGGATATTCCAACTCTTAGAAATTTCTGGAATTAACAAATTAGCAAATTCTGCTGAAGAATTCATGGCCTCTCTTTGAGCTAAACTAATAAGTATAGCTGCAACATTATCATCTGTACTTTTCAAATTTAATCCACCAATTGCATCTGCCCGATTTTCTCTGGCAGCAAGTTTTTCAGCTTCTTTATCCGAAGCATTTTCAGATAACGTATATACACTTGCTCCTCTAATTCCTTTATCATGTATGGAATCAGCATGAATTGAAATAAACAGACTTGCTTTTGATTGTCGGGCAATTTCTACCCTTTGTTGAAGAGGAATAAATCTATCTGAATTTCGAGTCATTTGAACTCGATAATTCCCTGTTTCTTCAAGGGCGGCTTGAAGTTCAAAAGCAGCAGCTAAAGTAAGTTCTTTTTCTTTAATTCCACTTATCCCTAAAGCCCCCGGATCTATACCACCATGCCCTGCATCTATGACTATGATTGGTTTTTTATTTATTGTTGGTTTGTTTATTTCTTCGTTTTTCTGGGAAAGGCTTTGAAACGAAATTGGTGGCCCTACATCTGCTGTAAAATTACTGGCTATAACTGGAGATAAGTCGAGCACAAGTCTATAAGATCGTGCGTCTTGTGAAACCAGAGAGAAAGACCTTTCAATCTTAATAGGCTGATTTAAATCTAAAACAATCCTAGAATGAACATCATCAAATCTACCAAATCTAAATCTATCAACAACCCCTAGAAACCTATCGCCAGATTTTACCGATTTTGACCAAGTTACAACTGGGAGGTCAATGACTAACCTGTAAGGATCATCAAGAATAAAGACCGAGAATTGTACCTCTTGATCTAGCTCAATAACTAATCGGGTTAATTCACCTTGTTTGCCCAACCTGACATCTAAAACATTAGGCTCAGAAGCACCTAAAGCTATAATAGGCAGACTTATCAAGTAAAAAACCGCACAAAACGTAATAAAT
>CAZHAN010000119.1:0-4285 GCA_964530575.1 uncultured Rhizobiaceae bacterium
AACATTCCAATAAGTCCGCTAAAAAGACTAAGCAATGTTAGAAATAAAGCTATTGGAATTAGGATTGCGATGATTGATTTAAGCATATAAATACCTGATTGATTTCTTACAAACTTAATTTTTTTTAGATTACACTCTTTCTGAAAGCCAGATGGCAGTTTTGGTTGCTCCTTTAACAACCGTATTTATGAATGTATAGCCTACAGCATTTTTGGCGCCAGAATCAGTGGCGGTTTGCTGATGTTCTCTTTCGTCTTTTTGACATCGGGAAAGAACATCGCAAAGTTCTGGTTCTTCATCTTTAAGCATAGAAATCTGATTGCTATAGTGTTTGTCTATAACTTCCTCTACTGCCTCAGTGCAAGCCATTGCAGCATTTTCGCCTAGCAGTGCAGTTCCAGCACCCATTGCAAAGCCAGCTATATTCCAGAATGGGCTCAATAGAGTTGGTCGGACCTTATGTTTAAGTATGAGGTTTTCAAAGATTACAAGGTGTTCTTTTTCCTGCGTTGCCATGTGACGTATTTTTTCTGCATTTGGGCTATTTTTTAACACCCATAGCTGTCCTTCATAAATCCTTACCGCTCCATATTCTCCAGCGTGGTCTACTCGGATTGCTCGCTGGACTGAATCTTCAATAGGAACGTCCCCTGGTATGGAATTTTTTGGACTACTAGAGCTGTTCATATGTGTTTCTTTTTAACTCTCTTGCTGTCAGATATGAAAATATTGATAGTAGTAAAGAACAAATAAAATTATATCCAGCCATAGAAATACCAAAGAAAGACCAGACAACTTCGTCACAGCGAATAAGAGCAGAGGATTCTATTATTTTTCGCATTTCTTCAGCATTTATTGCAGTTTTGGGGGAGCCTCCTGCGCAAGCTAACTGACCAATCCACCATTGTTGTTCAATTCCTACGTGATAGAGTGCAATGCATGCTCCTACAAGGAATGTTATAGCACAACCTAAAACCATTAATGCAGCAAGATTACGCCAACCCAACAAAACTAGAATTAAACTTATAGGGCCAGCTATTATAACTATCCTATAAGGAATACGTTGATAAATGCATAGTTCACAAGGATTAAGTCCCCCTATGTATTGAAAGCCTAAGGCTGTACCCAAAATTAGGATGCTTAACAATGAAATAATTGTTGGACCGCGAATTCCTGAAGTTAATTGTTCTAACATACTTAACTTATAGTATTATCTTGACCAAAATGAACCCGGTCACTAGAAAAAATACAAAAATAATTGCAACAAGATTTAAATGTTTTTCAATAAAAATTCGTATTTTTTCACCAAAAAACCAAATCAGGATTGATTCAGTAAAAAAACGAATGCCCCGTGAAACTAATGACCCAGCAAGAAAAATAATTGGGTTTAATGATGCAAATCCACTCGCAATTGTAAAAATTTTGTAAGGAAGGGGAGTCAGTCCGGCTGTAAACACAATCAATAAACCCCATTCTCCGTACCATTTCCTGAATTTTTCAAAATCCTCAATTCCACCATATAATTCAATGATTGGTAGTCCAATAGATTCAAAGGCTAGTGCTCCAATCAGATATCCCGCTATACCGCCTAACACAGATGAAATTGTTGCTATTGTAGCGATTAAAAATGCTTTGTTACGTTCTGCAAGTACCATTGGAATTATCATTACGTCGGGCGGAATAGGAAAAAATGAACTTTCAGCGAATGATACTAGAGCAAGGGCAATCTTGGCTCTTGGTCTGCTGGCCAGATTAATTGTTGATTGGTAAAGACGTTGTAACATTGGGTATAAAATACTCCCAAATAACTGAATAACTAGTTTTGTGATAGCAGTCTAACTTAGGTGATGCTAGTTAATAAAAATTTTTCTTCTTATCTTTGTATAGGCTAGCTCTTTCTGTGCTCCCTATCGTAGTATGGAATTTATGGGCCCCTGTGGCGGAATTGGTAGACGCGGCAGACTCAAAATCTGTTGAGAGCAATCTCGTGCTGGTTCGAGTCCGGCCAGGGGCACCAATGCTTAGCTATTGCGTAGTTGAGTTTTAAGTAAATTTTACATTTATTCCACATTCAGTGTCATTAAAATGTAATGCTCCTGTCATAAAAGAGACCAATTATAAGACTTATAAACTGAGCATTAATATATCATTCCAAGACTTCCAAATGGAGAATTAAATGCTAAATAAAATTATTAAGGTTCTGGCCACTTCCTTTATTACGGCAGTGCTTGTACAGCCAGCTTTTGCACGCGATCAGATAAGAATCGTTGGATCTTCTACAGTTTATCCTTTTACTACAGTTGTAGGAGAAATCTTTGGTTTAAATACAGATTTTGCTACTCCAGTTGTAGAAAGCACCGGAACGGGTGGTGGTTTTAAATTATTTTGTGCTGGAATAGGTACTAATCATCCAGATTTCACAAATGCATCTAGAGCAATCAAGCCGTCTGAGATTGAACTATGTGCCTCCAGTGGGATTACAGATATTATTGAGATTAAAATTGGTTACGATGGCATTGTTATAGCTAATTCAAGGGATTCAGAGCAGCTTAGTATTACAAGACCACAGTTATGGCTTGCATTGGCTGCAGAGATTCCTGATGCAAATGGAAACATTGTTCCTAATTTTCATAATAATTGGTCTGACATTAATCCATCCCTTCCTAACATAAAGATTGAAGTTCTTGGGCCTCCCCCGACTTCAGGAACCAGGGATGCATTTGTAGAATTGGTAATGGAAGAAGGTTGTGAAACTTTTGATGTAGTTACAGCTATTAAAGACTCAGATGAAGATAGATTTGACCAGATTTGCCAAACCATCCGTGAAGATGGTTCTTATGTTGAGGCAGGCGAAAACGATGTTCTTATTGTTAGAAAGATTGATGCTAATCCTAATGCTTTCGGAATTTGTGGATTTAGTTTTCTCGACCAAACCTCCGATGTGATACAGGGTTCTAATATCGAAGGTGTGGCTTCGACCTTTGAAAATATTGCTAATGGGAACTACTCAATTTCCCGTCCTCTTTTCATCTATGGGAAGAAAGACCATGCAGGAGTAATTCCTGGTTTTGTTGAATTTATCAATGAAATCACCGGTGAAAATGCTTGGGGAGTGGAAGGATATATGGTTGATCGTGGGCTTATCCCAATGCCAGATGAAGAACGAAATAGATATCAATCTGAAGCTAGAGGATTAGTGGTTAATATTAACTAAATAAAGAATGAATCAAGCCAGTTAATTAAGTAATCATTGTTAGAATTATTTCTCTATTCCTTTGATTATTTCTATGTTCCCAAAAATAGACTGATTGATGGGGTCCTAACGCTAGAGTTCCCCCATCAATCGGGATTATTATTTGGGTATTCAGCAATGATGCCCGGATATGGGAAGGCATATCGTCAGGACCATCGTAATTATGCCTATAAATATCTTCACCTTCAGGAATAATTCTTTGAAAAAAGTCTTCTAGGTCCAGCAGGAGCTCAGGATCTGATCGCTGCTGTATTAATAGGGATGCAGAGGTATGTGGAACAAAAAGATTTAAAACCCCATCCTTTAGCTTATGGCTTTTTATCCAATCATTTAGCTTAGGTGTGATATTAGTGAACCCTTTTCCTTCTACACTTATTGTAATTTTATCGCTAAATATTGTCATATTATACCTAAATCGCTGATTTTATTGATTAATTACAATTGATATCCTATTTATATGAACATAATTCATTTATTTATCCATAAGATGAATTATATTCATTTATTATGCTTAGTAAAAATTTATATTGAACATGATTCATTTATATTTTATATATGAATTATATGCCCAAAATTACTCAAGCCACCAGACTACAAACAAGAGAAGATTTGTTGGCAGCGGCCTATGTGGTTTTTACCTCCAAAGGTATTAAAAAGATGACAATTCGGTCCGTTGCTAAAAGGGCTAAATGTGCAGTGGGTGTTATATACAACTATTTTCCAGATAAAGAAGCGTTACTTTTAGAATTAGCTATTGAATCTTTAATTGCTTTTGGACGTGATATTTTATTATCTCTAAAAAAGGAAGGTGATCGAGCTGATTTAGTTAAGGGCATAATTAATGTAACTAGATCACATTATGGGCCAGGAAGATCCAATGCACCATTGCTTACAATTATCTTTGAATCTAGAGAGTCTAGTGATGGGGATATAGATAAAAGGATTACGGGACATTTAATTAAAGCTCTAATTCCAGTAGCTAACAAGCTAAGCAACATCAAGACTGGCTCTGAAGATTTGGTGGCTGAAGTG
>CAZHAN010000120.1:0-1572 GCA_964530575.1 uncultured Rhizobiaceae bacterium
TAGATTGATGGCAGCGGCTTTAATTTCAATAGATTAAAAGGGGTAAAATTTAACTAATTTTACCCCTTTTAATGTTTTTAGCCAATTAGGTAGGCAAAGTGCCTCATACCAATCATCGCAAAAAGCATAGGTATAGAAAGCATTGTATTTGTTCTTGATGCTAATAGAGCATACCTTGCTGACTTTTTCTTTTCATCAGCGCTAGCTTCTTTCATGCCTAAAACTTTTTGTTGGTTTGGCCAAATTATGAACCAAACATTAAAAGCCATGATGAGTCCTAACCACATTCCAAAACCTATAATTGAATGATCGGCAGCGTTTGTGGTTAATCCTAATAACATGGCTTCGGATAAATAGCCTTCCATCCACGCAACAAGAAGACCAAATATGATTGTTGATAAAGCAGCCCATCTAAACCAAAATAAAGCTGTAGGAGCAATAACTTTCGTTATGGCTGGTTTTTGGTCGTCAGGGATTTTGGGCATACTTGGTACTTGAACAAAATTAAAGTACCAAAGTAATCCAATCCACATAAAACCGCTTAACACATGAAACCAGCGAAATATAAAACTCCAAAATTCATGTCCAAATTCCATTGATTATGCACCTCCATTTGAGATAGCAATAACCAGTAAGACCATGACAAGTGTTAATAAAAAACCAAGCGAAACTGTACTAGTGAGTGATTCTAAAGGATTCTTCATATATAGCTTCCAGATAACCTTAAATTAAATTAATCAGATTTTATAAAAAAATTTTGTAATTAATTATATGTTAAACACATAATATTATAGCATCAAGTTCAATTATAATTCTATGTTGTTGGTATGGGCACTATTAGCAAAGATATTATTAATAATATTAAGTTAAATGAATATGAAAGATATCTTTCGATTCAGCTAGCACCCCCTTCATTACGGGCAGATTTGCTAGCTATTTGTGCATTTTCTATGGAAATTCTTTCTATACGCAATAAAATTAAAGATCCCTCAATGGGGTTATTGAGAATATATTGGTGGAAGGATATTCTTAAGAAAATAGAAAACAGAGACCCACCTCAAAATCCGATTGCCTTATTGCTGGATGGCAGACTTAACTCTGAATTGAGCAATAAATTAAAATTAATTTTAGATGTTTCAGAGAAATATTTTTTAAATCCTGAAAATAATTTTTTACTGAATGATATAGAATCTAGTGTTCAAAGTGCATGGCTATCCGTACTGGGCGTTAATGATCAAATTTCTGAAGAATCTACATTAAGTATCGGAAAAGCTTGGGGTATTTTAAAAAATCAATCCCTAGAGAGTGAGATTTTAGAAGCTGAAGAGTTAGTCAAAAATGTAAAAAAAATATTTCATACAATTCCTAAAAAAACATTCCCAGCAATCTTTCTTGGTAGCATTATACTTGATCAAATAACAAATATTAAAAATGATAAAAAACCATCAGGAAATTTAAAGAAACAGTGGATTTTGTTAAAGGCTTCAATCATTAAGCGGATTTAGCTATTTTCTGATAACCAATGGCACAATTCTTCTTTTGCTCTAATTGAAAATGCTTGTTTTTTTTCAG
>CAZHAN010000120.1:1582-4283 GCA_964530575.1 uncultured Rhizobiaceae bacterium
AATGCAAGTAGACGCGACTAAAAAAATTAATTTGAAATAATCCATAATTAATATTCATTGGTTGGAAGTTTTCTCTTTTTTTATTTGATGTAATGTAAGACAGAAGAGATCCGAGCGCAGTTGTTAGGGGAGGGGGGGCTAACTCTTTGCCTAATTGTTCTGAAGCTGAAAACTTTCCTGCAAGTAGTCCTATAGCTGAGCTTTCAACGTACCCTTCAACTCCTGTGATCTGCCCAGCAAATCTAAATCTATGATTCGATTTAAGCCTTAAGAATGTATCTAATAGTTGTGGACTGTTAATAAATGTATTTCTATGAATTCCTCCAAGTCTAGCAAAGTCTGCATTTTCAAGACCAGGGATAGTTTTTAATATTCTAATTTGTTCCCCATATTTCATTTTAGTTTGAAATCCCACAATATTATAAAGTGTTCCGGCGGCATTATCTTGACGTAATTGTACAACTGCGTAGGGCTTTTGTTTTGTTCTTGGATTAGTTAAGCCAACAGGCTTCATAGGGCCAAACCTTAATGTTTCTTTTCCTCTTGAGGCCATAACCTCTATCGGGAGACATCCGTTAAAATATGGGGTGTTTTTTTCCCACTCTTTAAATTCAGTAACTTCAGAATTTATTAATAAATTTACAAATCTTTCATATTCATCTCGTGTTAAGGGACAATTAATATAATCTTTTGTGTTTCCTTTATCATATCGAGATTGTAACCAAGTTATTTCTGGATTTATAGATTCAAGATGAACAATTGGACTGATTGCATCAAAAAATGCCAAATCACTTTCGCCTGTTAATTTTTGTATATTTTTACTCATGGAATCAGAGGTAAGGGGGCCTGTTGATATTATAACACTTTCCCAATCTAAAGGAGGCATTGTAACCACTTCTTCCCGTTTGATAGTTATTAAAGGTTCATCAATCAAGTATGATTCCACAGTCTTAGAGAATCCAATTCTATCAACAGCTAAAGCGCCTCCTGCAGGAATTCGATTTATATCAGCACATTTTAGGATCAAAGAATCAACTAATCGTAATTCAGCGTGCAGAAGTCCTACAGCGTTATTTTCATCGCTTGATCGAAAGGAATTGGAGCAAACTAATTCAGCAATATCTGAGGTAACGTGAGCAGCAGTTTGTGTTAATGGTCTCATTTCATAAAGGATTGAGGGAACACCTAACTTGGCTATTTGCCATGATGCCTCGGCTCCGGCTAGACCTCCACCAATGATATGAATTGGATTCATTAAATAGTTATAAAATTAATCTGTATATAATAAGGGAACATAAGTTTTAACCATACTTTGGTCTTACTATAAGGACAAATAATTAGAAAGATATTTCCCAGTTAGACTTTGTTTTTTTCTAACTAATTTTTCAGGGGGTCCTTCAGCAATTATCTTTCCCCCTTTTTCACCACCTTCAGGACCAAGATCAATTATCCAGTCAGCAGTCTTAATGATATCTAAGTTATGTTCTATAACAACTACCGTATTTCCAGAATCAACAAGCGCATGAAGAACCTCTAATAATTTTCTGACATCCTCAAAGTGAAGTCCAGTAGTTGGTTCATCTAGTATATAAATCGTTTTTCCAGTAGCTCTTCTTGATAATTCTTTTGAAAGCTTAATTCTTTGTGCCTCACCACCTGAAAGTGTTGTAGCAGATTGTCCTAACTGTAGATAACCAAGTCCAACCCTTTTAAGCATAGAGAGTTTTTCTTTTATTATTGGAATATTAGTAAAGAATTCTGATGCTTCATCAACAGTCATATTAAGTATATTGGATATTGATTTACCATTATATCTAACTTCTAAAGTTTCCCTGTTATATCTACTGCCTTTACAGTTGTCACATTTGACATATATATCTGGAAGAAAATGCATTTCTATTTTGACTACCCCATCTCCCTCACATGCTTCACATCTTCCACCCTTTACATTGAAAGAAAATCTGCCTGGCTTATAACCTCTTGCAGAGGATTCGGGTAAATTGGAAAACCATTCACGAATTGGGGTAAAAAGGCCAGTATATGTTGCTGGGTTTGATCTTGGAGTTCTACCGATTGGGGATTGGTTTATTTCAACTATTTTGTCGATGTGTTCTAACCCTTCTATATAATCAAAATCGCCTGAATAATTACTATTAAGCAGTTTTTGGGAAATAGCTTTATACAATGTATCTATCGTAAGCGTTGATTTTCCACTTCCAGATACTCCAGTAACACAAGTAAAAGTCCCAATTGGGAATGTGGCAGTAATATTTTTTAAATTGTTTTTTTTAGCGCCCTTTATAATTATATTCTTATCAATATTAGAATTTCTTCTGTTTGTGGGAATAGGGATTGATAATTTTTTTGTTAAATATTTCCCTGTAATACTCTTTTGGGATTTTTTGATCTCATTTGGAGTTCCTTGAGCAACTATTTGTCCACCATAAATACCAGCTCCGGGCCCCATGTCTATAATGTGGTCAGCAGATAAGATGGCCTCTTCATCGTGCTCAACAACAATCACTGTATTTCCAAGGTTTCGAAGATGTATAAGTGTTTCTAGTAGGCGAGCATTGTCGTGCTGGTGAAGTCCGATTGAAGGCTCATCTAATACATAAAGGACGCCTGTTAGTCCTGATCCAATCTGTGATGCTAATCTAATTCTTTGACCTTCACCGCCAGATAAAGTTGCTGATTTTCG
>CAZHAN010000121.1:0-247 GCA_964530575.1 uncultured Rhizobiaceae bacterium
AATTAAAATAGGCTTTAAAGATCTTTTTAAGACTCTCAAAATGATTCGCTCGCAAATTAACATTCTTAAATTTCTTATTGCACGTATGCTCTATACAGATGGCCTGACAACAATTTTTGTCTTTGGAGGTATTTTTGCAGCAGGTGTTTTTGGAATGGCCTTAGAAGAAATTTTGCTTTTCGGAATTGTTCTTAATTTAACTGCTGGTATAGGATAATTATTATTTAGTTGGGTTGACGATTATATT
>CAZHAN010000121.1:257-4273 GCA_964530575.1 uncultured Rhizobiaceae bacterium
GTACACGCCGGTAATTAAGATTTTCTTCGGGGCCATTGCGATTATTGGTCTCCTTATAACAATAACAGGCGCTTTACTGGTTGAATCAAAGTTTGGTTTTTGGATATTCGGTTCCTGTCTAGGTTTTTTTGTTGGTCCAGCACAATCTTCTAGTCGCTCTTTAATGTCAAAGCTCTCCCCACCAGATAAACTTACTGAATTTTTTGGTTTATACGCTTTAACAGGAAAAGCTACAGCATTTCTTGGGCCTGCATTAGTCACAATACTAACAGCACTGACTCAAAGTCAGAGATGGGGTTTATCGGTTTTAGTTGTTTTTTTTATTGGAGGAGGAGCCTTACTTCTCACAGTTAAAGAGCCTAACGCTAAGGAACTTAGATCGACAATTTTAGGCAAAAATCATTAATGCTTAAAGTGACGGATTCCTGTAAACACCATAGATATTCCTGCTTCGTCAGCAGCGGCTATAACCTCATCATCCCTCACTGAACCACCTGGCTGGATTATTGCTTTAGCTCCTGCAGCTATGGCAACTAAAAGACCATCAGCAAATGGGAAGAAAGCATCTGAAGCCAAAACAGAACCATTTAGTTTAGAATTATTTTCAAATTCTTCAGCCTTAATTCTTGCTATCCTAACCGAATCTACTCTACTCATTTGACCAGCTCCAATCGCAATAGTGCTATTATTTTTTGCAAAAACAATAGCATTAGACTTAACATGCTTACATACACGCCATGCAAAAAGCAGATCGGACAATTCCCTTGATGAAGGAGCTCGCTTAGTTACTACCTTTAAATCTGATTTTTCTATAGTGCCAAAATCTCGATCTTGGATTAGAAAACCTCCAGGTAAGCTACGAAATGAATATCCCGTTTGATTTGATTCAGGCATTTGTTGAGTTAGTAATAACCGTATATTTTTTTTTGTTGAAAATATTTTAATTGCATCCTGATCTGCGTCAGGTGCTATAACTACCTCAGTGAAGATTTTAATTATTTCTTCAGCAGCAGATTTATTAATAGTTCGATTGATCCCAACAACACCCCCAAATGCACTTAGTGGGTCACAATCCCTTGCTAATTTGTATGCTTTAGAAATCGAATCAGCAATAGCAACACCAGAAGGATTAGCATGCTTAATGACTGCAACAGCAGGCTCTTTGAATTCTGCTACAAGTTCAAACGAGGCATCTGCGTCAGCTATATTATTATAACTTAACTCTTTACCTTGAATCTGTTTGGAATTAATTATACCCGGACGTAATTCATCACTTACATATAGAGCACCTCTTTGATGGGGGTTTTCACCATATCGTAAATTTAACGATCGTTTACCAAAAATAGAAATTGATTCATTAAAATTGGATTCACTAGACCCTTTTTTGAGCCATGAGAAAATTTCAGCATCATATTTTGTAGTAGTTTCAAATGCTTTTATTGCAAACTCTCTTCGCAAATCTTCTGATACCCCACCTTTATTTTCATCCATATTGAGCATGAGAAGTCCGTAGTCGGAAGGATCAACAATCACTGTAACATCCCGATGATTTTTTGCAGCTGATCGAATCATTGATGGCCCCCCGATATCTATTTGTTCAATACAATCAGAGAAACGAGCGCCTGCATCAACGGTTTGTTGAAAGGGGTATAGGTTAACAACAACTAAATCTATATGATTTATACCTTGGAGATTCATTTCATTCTGATGAGCTTGATCATCGCGAATATTTAGAATCCCTCCATAAATTTTTGGATGAAGTGTTTTAACCCTACCGTTTAATATTTCAGGAAAATCGATATATTTACTTACTTCGTTAATTTTTATTCCAGCATCAACTAAAACTTGAGCTGAGCCTCCTGTAGATATTATGTCTACACCCTTCTCGGACAAGAATCTTCCCAGATCCTCCAATCCCGTCTTATCGGATACTGAAATTAAGGCCCGAATTATTGGTTTTTGCATAGAACTAGCCACAATTTTTATTACATTATATTTTCAGTGTTGAATATAATTTTTTTTATTAAACCTCTAAACGATAACCGCCCACATCTGTGATCAAAATTTCTGCTGATGATGGATCTTTTTCGATCTTCTGTCTCAATCGATAAATATGTGTTTCCAGAGTATGTGTAGTAACCCCCGAATTATAGCCCCACACCTCAGATAAAAGCGTCTCTCTCTTTACAACTCTAGAATTTGATAAAAAAAGATACTTTATAATGGAAGATTCTTTTTCAGTAAGCCGTATTCTCTTTTCTGAAGATAGATTAATCAGCACCTTTGAATTAGGATCAAACGAATATGGACCAATAATTAATATTCCTTCTTCACTTCTATTATAATTCCATAAATTCGTTCTTAAGCGAGAAACTAAAACTGATAATTTAATTGGCTTATTGAGATAATCCAGACTTAAATCTTCTGAATGTTTATTTCCAACTAACACATCTCCAGAATCGCAGATCATTATAATAGGAATTTTTACTCCGGATGAACGAACCTGATCATAAAATTCATGAGGATTAGAATCATTAAGATTTAGAGCAAGTAATATTGCTTTAAATTTACCTGCTTTTGCAAGATTCAATCCATCTATACTATTTTCAGCTGCTGTTACAGAAAATTCATGGTTAAAGTTAAGTTGCTCTACAAGATCTAAACTAAAAGATTTATTCTGATCAATTAACAAAATTGGTGTTGGTAATAACATTTTATAAAATCCAAAATCGAATCACCACAATAAAATGATTTAAATAATGGGGTTAAACCATTTAGCACTAATTCGCCCAGTATTATTATATTATATTTTTTTCTAACTCACGAGTTCCGAAAATAGCCGATCCAACTCTTACTTCAGTGGCACCAAAAGTAATTGCTGTTTCAAAGTCCTCACTCATTCCCATACTTATCTGAGAAAGCTCATAGCGTAATGCTAATTTCCTAAGCAAAGCAAAATATGGAGAAGGATCCAGAGAAAATGGAGGTATACACATAAGCCCCACTATAGGAATTGATAAATCATCTTTACAAAGCCTCAGAAAATCACTTAGTTGATCAATAAATATTCCACCTTTTTGTTCTTCTTTAGCTAAATTTACTTCTATAAGACACCTTGGCCGTCTACCTGAAACATCCATTGCTTTTGCAATTGCTTTAGCTAATTTTGGACGATCTAAAGTTTCAATGACATCAAATATAGCGACAGCATCTGTAGCCTTATTTGACTGCAACGAGCCAATTAAATGCAATTGAGTATCAGGATATAATTCAATCAGTTTAGGCCATTTTAGTTTAGTTTCTTGAACTCGATTTTCTCCAAACCTTCTGTGGCCAGCCTTTAATGCTGCAGATATGACCTCAGAATTATGGGCTTTACTAACAGCAACAAGATTAATTTCATCACCAACACGGCCAGCCTTTTTTGCAGAGCTAGTGATCCTTTTTTCAACATCTGAAAGGCTTTTAAACACCTGATTTTGTTTATCTAATAGCATAATTAACGATCTCAAACCTAAGGGTGATACAATAAATTATGAGTTAGTCTATTGCGAATAATAAAGTACCATGTCTCTACTAACAAAATGCAAAACCAACAAGAAAAACTAATTGAAGCCGCCTACAACCTTAGAACACTAGCTGGGATGCCTAGAACGTCAAAAGGAATTGATTTACCAGCATTTTGGGCTATGTCAGATCAAAATAGACTTCCAAACCCCAGTATCACTGCAAAAAATTTACCTTCAGAGTCAGGAATTATCTTACGTCACTACTCTATTCCAAACCGTGAACAAATAGCCAGTACCTTGTACTGCTTATGCAAAAAGATGAATCAAATATTTTTGATAGCAGGAGACCTTGATTTAACGCTTAGTGTAGGGGCAGATGGAATTCATTTACCTGAATATATGTTAACGAATTTCAAACGCCCAGGAGAAATTAAATTTGTTACTGCTGCAGTTCATTCTTTAACTGCGCTAAAACTTGCTGAAAGGGCTGGGGCAGATGCAGCAATT
>CAZHAN010000122.1:0-4240 GCA_964530575.1 uncultured Rhizobiaceae bacterium
CGAAATACTGTTTATTAGTTTTTTAAGATTTATCAATAGAAAGAATGTAACTTAACTTGTCAAAAAAATTATACTTAAAAACTTATGGCTGTCAGATGAATGTTTATGATTCAGATCGTATGGCCGATGTGTTGAAAACTAAAGGATATGAATTATCCTCAAGTCCTAGTGATGCCGACTTAATTATTCTTAACACATGTCATATTCGTGAGAAGGCTGCAGAAAAAGTATACTCTGAATTAGGAAGAATGCGTGAATTAACTCCATCTAGAATTGAAAATGGGCGGGATACTTTAATAGGTGTAAGTGGTTGTGTTGCTCAGGCAGAGGGTGGTGAAATTATACGAAGAGCACCATTTGTTAATTTTGTGGTTGGCCCTCAATCGTATGATCAATTGGGCGAATTAATTGATAAAGAGAGCAATGATTCCAAAAGAATTTTGACTGAATTTCCTAAAAAATCAAAATTTACAAACTTTCCTGATCCATTTTCTTCCGGCCCTTCTGCATTTTTAACTGTACAAGAGGGTTGTGATAAGTTTTGTACTTTTTGCGTTGTTCCGTATACGCGTGGGGCTGAATATTCTCGGCCAGTAAAAGACATTATTGAAGAAGCAAAAAAACTAGTTACATTGGGAACGAAAGAAATTATTTTACTTGGACAAAATGTTAATGCTTATCATGGAAAGATAAATAAGGAAAAACGCGAGACTCTCGGAGGTCTTCTTTATCGCTTATCTGATTTGCCCGGTATTGAAAGGTTAAGGTACACAACCTCTCACCCTTTAGATATGGATGCTGACTTAGTAGCGGCCCATGCCGAATTACCCCAGTTAATGCCCTTTCTACACCTTCCTATTCAGTCAGGGTCAGATAGAATTTTAAGTGCAATGAATCGACGTCATACTGCTGATCAATATCGAGCAGTTATTTCTGCGCTAAGAAGCGCAAACCCCGATATTGCTATTTCAGGCGATTTTATTGTCGGTTTCCCAGGAGAAACTGATGAGGATTTTGATGATACAATGAGGTTAGTTGGGGAGATAGAATATGCTAGTGCATATTCTTTTAGATATTCTCCAAGACCTGGAACTGTAGCAGCGGAAAGAAAGCAGGTAGACAGGAGCGTTGCTGATGCACGTCTAACTGAATTACAAAATCTTCTTGGAAAGCAGTCAAACAATTTCAATAAAAAAACAATTGGAAAGAAAATAGATATCTTGTTTGAAAGAGCTGGTCGCCATAAACATCAAGTTGTTGGTCGGAGCCCCTGGATGCAGCCAGTTCATGTTACAGCTTCAACTGATATTATTGGTCAAATTGCAGAAGTAGAAATCCTGAATGCTTTGCCGAATAGTCTTTCTGGCCGTTTAGTGAATGAGTTTATTGGCGCAGCTTAGTAAGGTAGAGTTTTGAAACATCATTCTTCATCTAAAAAATCGCAACCTATGGTTATTATGTATGATGATAATCGTTTGCTAAGTGTTCTTTTTGGTGAACATGATAGTAATCTTAGTAGAATTGAAAAAGAATTAGGTGTGTCCGTTTCATCCCGAGGAAATCGAGTCTCTATTGTTGGTGATTCCTCATCACAACTAACAGCTAAGGCCGTTCTAGATGATTTATATAGCCAAGTTCTCAGTGGTCAGGATTTGAATAATATTGCAGTTTCCGGTGCTATCAGAACGGCTGAAATGATGTCAATTAGTGAAAAAGCTAATAATGATCCTGAAAATTATCAATATGCAATTAAAACCCGGCGACACACTGTTTTTTCAAGATCACCTTTACAGGGTTCATATATTAAAGCAATGAATGAAAATGAGTTAGTTTTTGGTCT
Organism: uncultured Rhizobiaceae bacterium; assembly: GCA_964530575.1. Classification (GTDB taxonomy): domain Bacteria; phylum Pseudomonadota; class Alphaproteobacteria; order UBA2966; family CAIVPW01; genus JAQBXG01. Next base: position 1,841 of record CAZHAN010000122.1, read on the forward strand.
TGGGCCTGCAGGAACTGGAAAAACTTTTCTAGCTGTTGCCATGGGCGTTTCGTTATTGCTTGAGGGAAAAGTTGAGAGAATAATATTATCTAGACCTGCTGTTGAGGCTGGAGAGCGACTAGGTTTTTTGCCTGGAGATATTCGTGAGAAAGTAGATCCTTATTTACGTCCATTGTATGACGCTCTTTATCATATGTTACCGGTAGATAGGGTTGTGAGATCTTTAGACTCAGGAGAGATTGAAGTAGCACCTTTAGCTTTTATGCGTGGACGAACTTTAGCAGATTCATTTATTATTCTTGATGAAGCTCAAAATACTACCCCTATGCAAATGAAAATGCTTCTAACTAGAATGGGAGAAAATTCTAAAATGGTAGTAACGGGTGATTTGTCTCAAATTGATTTGCCCAAAGGTAGCAGTTCTGGTTTAAAAGAAGTCCTGAGTATTCTTGATGGAATGGAAGGAGTAGAATTCATCAGATTTTCTGATTCTGATGTTCTTCGACATTCGCTAGTGACTCGCATAGTAAAAGCTTATGACGCTCGGGATCGTGAAAAATCGAAATCTATATCTAAAACAAGTAAATTAGGAGAGGATAGAGATGCCTAATGATGTTAAGGTCGATGTTTTAGCACCAGCTGAGCAATGGATTCAGGCTATAGAAGATATCTCTCAACTTGTTACAAAAACTGTAGAAGCTGCTGTAAAAATTAGTCAAAAAATCAATCAGAATTGTGAAGTTTGTGTTGTGCTTTCTGATGATTCCGAATTGCAAATTCTTAATAAAGAATATCGAGGTATAGATTCTCCTACTAATATTCTATCATTTCCTTCTGATTCTATAGATAAGGAAGATAATGAAAGTACCCATAGCTTTAGTGGAAAACCCCTGATGCTTGGTGATCTAGTTATTGCTTATGAAACTATGCAAAAAGAATCATTGAATTCTGATACACCTCTTGCAGATCATCTTGCTCACATATTAATCCACGGAGTTCTCCATCTTTGTAAATTTGATCATGAGAATGATAAAGATGCTCAAATTATGGAATCGATGGAAATAGCAATACTAAAAGAAATTGGGGTAAAAAACCCTTACATAAATGATATAGATGTATGAAATTTGAATTAAATATCCTATTTGTTTTATTAGTTATCAATTAAGGAATTATAATAAAAAATGACTAGGCGCTTAGGTCGAAATGAATCTAGCAATTCGGAAATAGCCGAAACGGAATCCCTTACCCAAATAGTTGGAGACTGGCTTCGAGGTCTTAGAAGGATAAAAAACGAAGATGCTGGAGGAAGAGAATCATTAGTTGATGCTCTTGAGGCTAATTCACAATCAACTGAAGATTTAACGCCTGCCGAACGCTTAATGCTTTTAAATGTTTTACATCTAGGTAATGTTCGTGTTGGTACAGTAATGGTGCCAAGAGCGGATATCGTAGCCATTGATATTAATACTGATTTAGCTGGACTTGTCGAAGCCTTTAGAGATGGATATCACACGCGCATTCCAGTTTATAGGGGAACCTTAGATGATTTAATTGGATTTGCTCACATTAAAAATACATTACAATTCTGGCAGTCAAATGAAAATTTCAAACTTCATGAACATTTACGCGAATTATTGTTTGTCCCTCCTTCTATGCGAGTTGTTGATTTATTAATGAAAATGCGTATTCAGCGTGCACACATGGCTGCAGTAGTTGATGAATATGGAGGTACAGATGGTCTTATAACAATCAATGATTTAGTTGAAGAAATTGTTGGTGAAATTGAAGATGAATATGAACGCGCGCCCGGTCCTATGTTTGTTGAACAATCGGATGGTTCTCTTTTAGTCGACGCTCGTTCCTCTCTAGAAGAACTTAAAGAAAAAGTTGGTTTGGAGCTTGTAAATGATGAACGTGGTGAGGATATTGAATCAGTTGGTGGTCTTATGTTTTCGCTATTAGGAAGAGTCCCAATGAGAGGTGAAGTTATTTCTCATCCTTCTGGCCTAGAATTTGAAGTAATAGAAGCTGATCCAAGAAGAGTTAAGCGTGTTCGTCTAAAGGCTAATTTTAACAATAATCATTCAAAAAATTTTCAATCTCAAGATTGATGCAACGTATTATTCTGCTTGTCAGTAATTTACAGGGCTTGAGACGATTTTTATTTGCTTGGACATCTGGGGCAATCTGCACTCTTGCATTTGATCCATTTTTACTAACGCCTGTTCTTTTAATCTCTTTCTCAAATTTATATTTACTGATTAATTCTAGGTCAGATCTGCGCGGAGCATTTTTTGATGGCTGGTCTTTTGGTTTTGGATTCTTTGTGACGGGACTTTACTGGATATCTAATGCATTACTTATTGGAGGAGATCAATATAGTTGGTTATTGCCTTTTGC
>CAZHAN010000123.1:0-4224 GCA_964530575.1 uncultured Rhizobiaceae bacterium
TTTCGGCCTCCTTAGGAACAGATTTGGGTACTCCGTGTGCTGAAAATACAACTCTTGAACCATCAGGGATCGATTTGAGTTCATTGACAAATATAGCTCCACGAAGCTCAAGTTCCTCTACAACCGATTTATTATGAACAATTTCATGACGTACATAAATTGGAGCACCATATTTTTCTAATGCTTTTCTAACTATTTGAATTGCACGATCAACTCCAGCACAAAAGCCACGAGGGCTGGCAAGAAGAATTGTCAGTGATTGATGATTTTGCATTATTCTTCCATAAGTATTTCAATATATATTATAGATATTCTATATTTCTCTTGCTACGGTGACTTGTTACTATACTGCCTTGGTCAATCTTGTTGGATCTTTAGTATTACTAATTTATGCGAAGCTGGCCTCAACAGCCAAGTGCTCCTGCACTAAAATCTATGAAATAACTAATTGATATGGTTTGATTAGGTTATAGACTTACTTCAGTTAGGGAGGGTAATTCACATTTTATTTCCTTATTTTTCTAAAAATAAGACAAAAACTGGCCTACTTTCAGTATTTTTTCTTACATTATTATCAGCATGTGAAACTCTAATCCCTGGAACTTATCTAAGTTGCCCTACAGCTTCATTTCTTGCTGGCACCGAACAAATTTCTATTTATGAGAATATTGATAATAAAGATAATGAGAATTTCTTGATAGTTGCAAATATGGAAAATTTAGCAAGTGCTTGTAGTTTTTCAAGAGAGAGAGCTGAAATAGTCATTGTTTTTGATATTAAGGGGGAAACCCGCATAAGAGATGGAGGCAATGCCCTTAATTTACCTTTCTTTTTGGCCATATTGGACAAAAATGGTGAAATTCTATCTAAAACTTCTTTTAATAGTCAGGTTCCCTTAGGAAATAAATCCATGCTTACATGGACAGAAGAATTAGAACAAGAGATTTTTCTTTCAGATAATAGCCCTGCTCATTCATTTGAAATTCTAATTGGTTTTCAAGTAACCGAAGAGCAACTGGAGGATAATTTATCTAAAAGATAGAATTAGATAAAATCGTTGATTAACTTTCGTTGACTAAAAAAACTTCGTAGTTAAAATAAAAGTAGTAGCAAATTTATTGCTGGAAGAATAATACTTTGCGGGAGAGATCGGCCATTAGGCTGGCGCCGAAGGAGCAACCGCCCCGGAAACTCTCAGGCATACCGGACCGCAAATAAAAGGAACTCTGGAAAGCGGGTAGTAACTTACCCCACCCAAGGGGTAAGCCTATTAGAGGCGAAATCTCTCAGGTCCCAAGACAGAGGGGGCAGGTCTATTTTTTAAAGATCAGTCAACTTCTAGTCGGAGGGTTACGTGAGCGAGTCAGAGAAGATGAAGTTAAAAAATACCCCTCTTCATGCCCTGCATGTAGAGTTGGGAGCTAGAATGGTTCCGTTTGCAGGCTATGAGATGCCTGTTCAATATCCATCAGGTATACTTAAGGAACATAATCAAACAAGGAGTTCAGCTGGGCTTTTTGATGTTTCTCATATGGGGCAGGCTAGGCTTGTAGGTCCTTCTGCTGCAAGCGCTTTTGAACAGCTCGTTCCGGGAAATATAGTTGGTCTTGAAGAAGGTCAAATTAGATATACTTTTTTAACGAATAATGTAGGTGGAATAATTGACGATCTCACTGTAGGAAGATCAAGTAATGAAATATCACTTGTAGTTAATGCCTCTCGTAAGGAATTAGATTACCAACATATTATTAATTGTTTAGATAGTTCGCATACACTTGAGGTAATGGAGGATCAGGCATTACTTGCGCTTCAGGGGCCTGAGGCTCTAAACGTTTTATCTAGACATGTTTTGTCAACTATTGATCTTCAATTCATGTATTTTGCTACGATGATGGTTGGGGGATATTCTTGTACTGTTGCTAGATCAGGATACACAGGAGAGGATGGATTTGAAATTTCAGTTGCCTCTTCTGATGCTGAAGGGTTGGCTCGTTTACTATTATCAGAGCCAGAAGTTTTGCCAGTAGGTTTGGGTGCTAGAGATTCCCTCAGACTTGAGGCAGGACTTTGTCTTTATGGACATGATCTTGATGAAAGCACAACCCCTATTGAGGCTAGCTTGCTTTGGACAATTCCTAAGCATAGGCGTGAAGATACTAATTATCCTGGTTCAGAAATAATAAATAATCAAATCAGTAATGGCATTCAGAAAAAACGAGTTGGAATTTTACCCAAAGGGCGTGTCCCTGCTCGAGAGGGATCAAAATTACTAGATAAGAATGGGGCTGATGTGGGAATTCTTACTTCAGGTGGCTTTGGACCATCATTTGGTGGGCCTGTAGCTATGGGATATATCAAATTTGATGAGTCAAAGGTTGGCAACCAAATTGGCATCGTAGTTCGTGGCGTTACTTATGAAGCAGAGGTGGTTGCTTTACCATTTGTTAAGCATCGCTATCATAAAGCTGTAAATTAATTTAGAGGAGGAAAATGTGGGGAACCGAAACTACACTCAAGATCACGAATGGATTGAAACTGATGGAGACACAGGAACAGTAGGAATTACTGACTTTGCTCAGGAGCAATTAGGTGATGTTGTTTTTGTTGAGCTACCTGAGGCTGGAAAAATAATTACTCGGGGAGGAGAAGCTGCAATTGTTGAATCAGTCAAAGCAGCTTCCGAAGTTTATTCTCCTGTAACTGGGGAAATAATAAGTTCAAATTCTGCTTTAAATGAAGATCCGTCTCTTGTTAATACGGCAGCGGAATCAAGTGGATGGTTTTTCAAAATTAAAATTTCTAATCCAGATGAGCTTAAAGGTATGATGGATGACTCAGCTTATAAGAAAATGTTAGAGGAAATGAGCTGATGCGCTATCTACCTCTAACTGAATCAGATCGTCATTCTATGCTAAATAAAATTGGCGTTGATTCAATTGATGAATTATTTAGTGATATTCCAAAATCAGCTCGAATAGATGGCCTGCTTGATCTTCCCCTGCATCAAGGAGAGTTAGAAGTTCAAGAAATAATGTCAAGAATGGCCTCCAAAAACCATTCAGCAGGATCAGGCCCTTTCTTTTTAGGGGCTGGATCTTATCGTCACCACATTCCTGCTGCAGTTGACCATTTAATTCAAAGAAGTGAATTTCTTACTTCTTACACTCCATATCAACCAGAGGTAAGCCAAGGAACATTACAATTTTTATTTGAGTTTCAGACACAGGTTTGCATGCTTACTGGAATGGAAGTTGCTAATGCCTCTCTTTATGAGGGAGCTACGGCTTGTGCAGAGTCTGTTTTAATGGCTACTAGAATAACTAATAGAAACCGGGTGGTGCTCTCAGGTTCTCTTCACCCCCATTATATTGATTCGGTTAAAACACTAACTCAATTCTTGGATATTGAAATTCATTCAAAAAATCCTAGCCCCTGTAAAGAGAGGCTTGTTTTTGAAAATACAGATGATTTTTCTGATTTGGTAGACTCAGATACTGCTTGTGTTGTGGTTCAGACTCCAGATTTTTTTGGCCAACTTCATGACTATACGGAGCTTGGTAACTTTTGCCATTCAGTAGGTGCCTTGTTGGTTATAATAGTGACCGAGCCAGTCTCACTTGGAGCCCTGAAATCACCTGGGGATATGGGAGCTGATATTGTTGCAGGAGAGGGACAAAGTCTTGGTGTAGGGTTAAATTTTGGTGGTCCATATGTAGGATTATTTGCAACCCGTAAAAAATATGTAAGACAAATGCCAGGTCGTCTTTGTGGTGAAACAGTGGACGTTAACGGGAGAAGATCATATGTGCTTACACTTTCTACTCGTGAACAACATATTCGTCGGCAAAAGGCCACTTCAAATATTTGTACAAATTCTGGATTGTGTGCCCTTGCCTTTGGTATTCATCTTTCACTTCTAGGCGAGTTGGGCCTAAGAAGATTAGCGTCATTAAATCACGTGTCTGCAGTTAAGTTGTCAGATAGGTTATCAAAAATACCAAATGTTAAAGTTACAAATGATACTTTTTTTAATGAGTTTACTATTGAATTACCAATTCCAGCAGCACCCATTGTTGACAGTTTAGCGAGCAAAGGAATTATTGCAGGTGTTCCGATATCAAGATTCTATCCAGATGCAAAACACTTAGAAAATTATCTTTTGGTTGCAGCTACTGAGACTAATTCCACTGAGGATATGGAACTATTTGTAAATATTCTTAACAG
>CAZHAN010000124.1:0-4196 GCA_964530575.1 uncultured Rhizobiaceae bacterium
AGCTTTAGAGGCTCGTGATCGTGAACAATGGGGAAGCTGTATTGACGCTTTAGAAGAATCTTTTGAAGCATTGGAAATGGATGAGCAAGCTGATGCATTAGGGGAAGTACTTGAAGCCATTGGTGGTGATCACGGTGACGATGATGACGATTAAATCTTTGTCTTAGTGTGAGTTGATTTGTTTGTTGTATGCATGATTTAATAATTTAATATTCAATCATGCAGTTGGTAATAAATAATGTAGATTAAGGGATAATTAATGCTTAAGATAATTCTTCTGTTAGCATTAGCTTTTGTATTTGCATTTCTTATAGCTCGCTATTTCTCAACTTTACGTTTGTTAATATTTCGCCTCTTTCAGAATTCATTTGTTCGTGCGATCTTCGTGCGGGGCTTATGGCGTCTTATTCGCTTGATTATATTTAGGCGATAGAAATATATGCCTAAATACTTTTTTTGGCTAAAATTAACAATTTCTTATTAAATACAATATCCAATTTAGTTGCTTAAATTAAATCATTTGCCATCCAGGACGAATTAAATTCAAAAATATTGAGTTCCCGTAACACCCTCATGGACACACATCATGAAGTGGTGATTTGATTAATATCAAAATAAAATAGATTTAGAATATAGAAAATCTCTATAAATCAATATGATGGCGGTCCCTAGGGGAATCGAACCCCTCTTTCCAGGATGAAAACCTGGCGTCCTAACCAATAGACGAAGGGACCGCTTAAGTGGATATACCCCAGTAAAGTATGAGGAAACAAGCTCTCAGTTTATTAAGAATAATATTTATCATCTTTACACAAATCATCAATAAATAGTTGTGGACTAATACGCCCCTGCCAAATATTTTCTCTTAGGTAACCAACAAAATGAAACTGCTTATGTTTTCCTGACAAAATTGCTTGCCCTAACGGATGATCAGCAGTGCCAAAGGAAATTGCTTGCAAACTTCCGCCAATATCCCCACCACGTAAAAAAGCACGGACATGTCCATTACCAACTATATCAGCCTTCACTATCGTTGCTGAAGGAATTGCTAATCTTGGCTCAGGATTTCCAGAGCCAAAAGGTCCAGCCCTTTGAATTTGTCTAATTAATTCAATATTGGCCCCCTCTATTGTAACCACACCATCAATCATAAGTTTTTTTAAATTTATGTCAGAAGAGATAAGTGAGGCATTAATTTTTTCAGATAAAAATGATGATAACTCATCAATCTTTGACGACTTAACTGTAAAGCCAGCTGCCATAGGATGCCCTCCACCATTTTCAATAATACCCGATTGTTTGGCGGCAATAATCATAGAGCCTAAATCTATTCCTCTTATTGAACGACCAGATCCTTTAGCTATATTACCATCAATACTTATAACTATGCATGGAACAGATTTAGCTGAAGCAAGCCTGCTAGCAACTATACCTATAACCCCCGGATGCCAACCTTCTTTTGCAACAAATGCAAGTTTAAACTGTTGATTATCCAAATGAGATAAAATATCTGTTGCCTCAAGTAAAACATTAGACTCAATTTCTCTACGCTGTGAGTTATAAATTTCCAACTCATCAGCAAGAATTTTTGCCTCTGATGTGTCGCTAGTAGATAATATTTTTGCACTTAGATTAGATCTGCCCACACGCCCACCTGCATTAACTCTAGGCCCAATTAAGAACCCAGCATGATATGCACTTGGAGGCCCCGTGATCCCAGCTACATCTGAAATAGCGGCTATTCCTTGGTTTCTCCTCATTGCCATTATTTTTAAACCTTGAGTTACCATCGTACGATTAAAGCCCGTTAATGACACAACATCACAAATTGTCCCTAGCGCAACAAGATCTAGCCACTGCAATATGTTGGGTTCTGGATATTTTTCATTAAACCAATTAAGCTTTCTTAGGCCTCTACTAATAGCAACTACGAATAAATAAGTAACACCTACTGCTGCAAGTGTTTTTAAATCACTAACTTCATCAATCCTATTAGGATTTACTATTGCAAGGGCATCGGGAAGGTCGGGACCAGAAGCATGATGATCAATAACAATAACATCAACCCCAGCCTTTTTTGCCTCCCCGATTGGCTCAAATGAACTAATGCCACAATCAACAGTAATAATTACCTTTACTCCTTTTTTTGCTAACGAATGGATTGCGGGAGTATTTGGTCCATATCCCTCCTTTATTCGATCAGGAATATATATTTCAGGAAGAATTCCTATCGACCTAAAAAAGCGCATCAAAAGAGCTGATGACGTAGCCCCATCAACATCATAATCCCCAAATATAGCAATAGATTCTTTATTAGTTACTGCACTTATTATTCTCTCAGTAGCAATATCCATATCAAGAAGGACTGATGGATTAGGCATTTGATTTCTTATCTTTGGCGATAAAAAATCCTCGATACTTTCAATACCTATACCTCGAGTGGATAAAATTCTTGCAAGTATATCAGGAATGTCATGTTTTTGTGAAAGAGCTAGCGTGGATCTTGAATTAAATGGTCTAACTAACCATTGAAACCCCTTGATAGAATTAGAAACATTTAATAATGGTGCTTCTTTATCATCATCAAGACTACCAGTTTCAGATGGATTCATCTGGCGCTCTAGCTAAAGTTTTCTATCCGGATCAAGGCTGGCTTTTCAACAACCGCCTTAAGTTGTTCCAATCTACTGAACACCTTCATCATTGATGATTCATCTGTATCATGAGTAGTCAAAATTAAAGGAACGGTTGATTTAGGATCACGACCACGCTGCAATACAGTTTCAATTGAAACTTTTTCCTCTGCAAATACATCTGCTGCCTCAGCTAATACACCAGACTGATCATGAACAATTAGTCGAATATAATAAGCACCAAATCTTTCACTCATAGATTGAGTATTTAGATTTTTAAATAATGAACTAGGAATTGAGAATGGAGGTGAGGTCCGACCTCTAGCAATATCTACTATATCTCCAACAACTGCCGAAGCGGTAGGTTTTTGTCCAGCACCAGCACCTTCAAAAACTACCTGACCAACGTGATCCCCTTCGGCTACAACTGCATTTAGTACTCCATTTACTTTAGCAATTGGTGTATCTCTATGAATCATGCACGGATGAACGCGCTGTTCTATCTCTGATTCACTTCGCTTAGTAATTCCAAGAAGCTTAATACAATAGCCCAATTCATGAGCGAACTCGATATCAAGAGACCTTATATTGCGTATACCCTCAATAAAAACACCTGAAAAATTTAACTGAGTACCGAAAGCTAGTGAAGATAAAATGCTCAACTTGTGTGCGGCATCAAACCCATCTACATCTGTTGATGGGTTTGCCTCTGCAAATCCTAATGATTGTGCTTCAGAAAGAATAGAAGAGAAATCACGACCAGTGTCAGCCATTTCTGAGAGTATATAATTACAAGTTCCGTTTAAAATTCCATAAACTCTATCAAAACTATTTGCTACTAGTCCCTCTCTTAAGGATCTTAATATTGGTATCCCTCCAGCTACTGAAGCTTCGAACATTAATGAGACATTATGAATCTCAGCCAATTGAAGAAGTTCGCTTCCGTGATGTGCGATTAGAGCTTTATTGGCAGTAACAACTGATTTTCCAGCAATTAACGATGATTCAACAAGCTTTCTTGCAATACCTTCTTCACCGCCAATTAATTCAATGACAACGTCTATATCAGCAGAATTTGCTAAATCCATTGGATCATCAAACCATTTTGTTTGTTCAAGCACTCCGGAAAGTTCTTCTGGCATTTCGAGCGCGGACACAGCAGCAATATGAAGTTTTTTTCCTGAACGATCCAAATGAAGTTGATTGTGAGTTAAAATAAGGTTTACAACCCCACTTCCAACTGTCCCTAGACCAGCAATACCTATATTTAATTGATTCATAGCGATTTAACCTAATAAATTAACTGATATTTATGTCAGATGGGGGCGAAGAAAGAAATCGCCGAACAGATCTAGCGGCTTGGCGTATACGCTGTTCATTTTCAACCAAAGCAAGTCTAACAAAACTTTCTCCATACTCACCAAATCCTATCCCAGGAGAAACTGCTACATCAGCATGAGTTAAGAGTTGTTTAGAAAAATCTAAAGATCCCATACCTTCAAATGCTTTTGGCATTGGAGCCCACACAAACATTGTAGCAGGAGGGCTTGGTATATTCCATCC
>CAZHAN010000125.1:0-4171 GCA_964530575.1 uncultured Rhizobiaceae bacterium
ATCGAAGAAATCTAATAAAGCATTTGATTTCCTCACTGGTAAGCATAGAGGTGATCTCTGCATTGCTTTGGGGGCTTGGAACAATATTTTTTGTTTTAGCAATAAAGAACGCTTCAGTTGCAAATGTATTAGTTATTATATCTTCAGGTCCTTTGTTTGGTTCATTCTTAAGTTATTTCATACTTAAGGAGCAAATATCTAAAAAAACCTGGGTAGCAAGTGCCACTGTTTTTTTGGGACTTGCTTTAGTATTTAGTGAAAGCATGTCAGAAGGAATGTTATTCGGAAATTTATATGCTTTGATAACAACCATTTGTGCTACTACAGCATTTGTAATTCTCAGAAAATCACCCAAATCAAATCCAATAATTCTTGCAGTCATAAGCAGTGCTTTTGTAACCATTGTTTCTTTCCCAATTTCTAGCCCTTTATCTATTCATTTAGTTGACTTTCAATATTTATTTTTACTAAGCGTAGTACTTCTTCCTGCTTCATATATTCTCATTTTCACTGGTCCAAAATTTATCACCGCACCAGAAGTCGGGATGATAATGCTACTAGAAACTATCCTTGGACCGCTATGGATTTGGTTAGTTATAGGAGAAGAACCAACAAAAACTGTTGTAATCGCTGGAATTATTATAGTTGCTACCTTGCTAATTCATTCAATAGCTAGCATTCGAGAAAATTAACTAGCCAATGTTTTCAAGAATTGGAAAAATATTAAGAAGATAGAAGCCAACTACTGAGAGCTTATCAAAGAATATTGCTCCCCCGGTAATGACCAAAACTGAGCCTGCGATCTTTTCCATAAGTTGCAAATAATTGCGAAACCTATTCGATAATCTTACAAATGCTGGGAAAGCTAAAGCAGCAATTAAAAACGGAATCCCTAATCCCAACGAATAAACAGAAAGTAAAGAAACTCCGTAAACAAGTGATTCACCACTTCCAGCCAACAAAAGTATGGCCCCCAAAATAGGTCCAATGCATGGAGTCCAACCAAAAGCAAAAGCAGCCCCAATAATAAAAGAACCAAAAATTCTTATAGGTGTTGTATTAAACTTAAATCGCACGTCCCTCTGAAGTAAGTTTAAAATCCCTAAAAAACGAAATACCCCCAGATAGTGTAAGCCAAAAATTATAATCAATATCCCAGCAATCTTTGAGAAAAAAGAAATATGTTGAAAAATTAATGAGTGAATTATAGAAGCCGATGCTCCCATGATTATGAAGATAATTGAAAAGCCAAAAACAAACCCAAGCGCAGGAAAAACTATTTTTAATCTATTGTTTATCACTTGATAATGTTTTGAGGAAAGCTCCTCGTAGGACACGCCAGCAATAAATCCAAGGTATGCTGGGACAAGAGGAAGAACACAGGGTGATAGAAAACTAAAAAATCCAGCACTCAATGCAGCGATATAACCTATCTCATTACTCATAGCTTCATAATTTCAATCATTAAAATTAATATATCAATCACTGTTGAAATAATTCAGAATTTAGCTCCGTTGAAATATTGCCGCAGCGGCCCACCCAGTAATTAAAGCAAGCACAACCGCTAATAACCCATAAAGAGCGGGCTGTTGACGAGAATAATTAAAAACTTTACGACCAATACCCGATTTTGTAACACTCAAAAAAGCCTCATTTGTATCTAAAATAGTTCCGTCTTCAATGAGATATGCGGTCGCAACATATTCACCAATTGGAGCAGATGCTGGCAATTGAAATTCAGCCCTAAATAGTTTTTCTCCTGTAAATTCAACTGGCAATAATCTATCAGAAAAGAGTCCCACCTTCTGTCTATTTTTTATCAACGCCGAAGAAAATTCATTGACATTAATAGCATCTCCAAATTCAATAGAAAAACTAAGATTTTCAAGACCTATATTTTGGTTAACCAGAAATTCTTGCGTAAAAATCTCATCAAGATTTGAATTTGAAGCAATAGCATAATAACCTGGAATCCCTTTATATTGAACTGACAATTTATTAAGCCACAAGCCTATAACTCTTTCTTTTTTTCTAACAATTAGTGGTATATCTGGCCCTTTGAGAATAACAACAATATTGCCACTTCCTTCTCGAGTTCCAAAAAAAACTAAATCCTTTCCTGCGTAGCTTGATGTAATTGCAACTTGATGAGTCGATAAATCAGACTCTAAAGTGCGGGAAAGAGATCCAGATACAAAAAATAAGTTTAGGAACAAAACAACTATTAAAGTTAATATTTTCATTTTGTTAACCTTACAACTGAATAGAGCTCGCTTGGTTCAAAGATAATTGTTCCTGCCATGCCGACCCCAACTGCTAGAACAAGCAATGCTAAAAGTGCTCGCAAATGCTCTCCCTTTAGTCTGGATCCGGCAGAAGTCCCCAATTGTGCCCCTACTACTGCCCCTGACAGTAGAATAAACGCGAGCAAGACATCTACTGTATAATTATTAACTGCATGAAGTACTGTAACGCTAGCAGTAACAAAAATTATATAAAAAAGGGATGTTCCAACAGCAATTGCTGTTGGCATGCCTAGAATGTAAATCATCGCAGGAATGAGAAAAAAACCACCTCCAACACCCATAATTGCAGCCAATACACCGACTAAAAAACCTAAGCCCAACGGAAGTAAAGTACTGATATACAACCTCGATCTAGGAAATCGCATTTTTAAAGGAAGGCCATGAACCCAATAATGTCTTCGAGCTTTTTTAGAACTGGAAATACCATTTTGATTACGAAGAATAACCCTGATACTTTCTATCAACATTAATGAGCCAACAATCCCAAGAAATAAAACGAACGACATTGAGATCACCGACTCAATCTGCCCAATTTCTCTAAGGGCCCTAAATAACAGAGTACCAATTACTGATCCTATAAACCCGCCAGCTACAAGAATACTTCCCATGCGAATATCAACATTTCCTCTTCGCCAATGAGCTATAACTCCAGAAAGTGAGGCTGCAACTATTTGATTTGCCTCAGTGCCCACAGCAACTGCAGGGGGAACCCCAATAAAAATAAGTAAGGGCGTCATCAAGAACCCCCCACCTACACCGAACATGCCAGAAAGAAATCCAACTACAGATCCCATTCCTAAAAGAAGGAATAAATTCACTGACATTTCTGCTATTGGAAGATAAATTTGCATTAATAGAGAGCGCAGACAAAATTGAGGTTGCTTATGTAACTATGTTCTTTGGCAAAAATTATCACATTTAATTCTCAGTAGGTGGAAGTATCACATCATTCCTTGTAGTTGGAAGAAACATATCATTCATATTAGGTGGAATTATTCCAAACTCGTTGCTCACTTTACCTAAAGGCTTAATCTTCCTAAGATCGTATGTATAGGGCGTAGAATAACCAATACAATTCTCGAGAAATCTAGTTTCTGCTCTACCACAACAATCAACAACTCCTCTAAAAATTTGCCTGTCGAGAAGCATTGAAGCTGCTGCACATGCTTCTCGGTGATTCTCTCGATAATAAGATTCTGCAGAAGCAACCATAAGCAAAAGAAATATCAATACCCAGGCTAAGGGAATGCGGATAAATGAATTAAATTTTTCTAAAATTTTAAAATTATAATATGGTTTGTAATTTGGTGATTTAATTTTGTTGTTTATGGACATTAGAAAACCTGGCGACCTCCAGTATTGAAACGGCATTTCTGTGCTGCACGAATTGTAGCGCCACCTGAATAATGAGGTCTTCCTCCAGGAGAGCAATCAGTTAGAGGCCACCAATCAACCTGATCTTCGGGAATGCGACCAAAACATTCTTCATATGTCACATTTTCGAGGGGTTGAACAAAATATTCGTCAAAACCTTGGGCTCCTATTACAACGTAAGTAATTGCAGCGCAGGCTGAACTCCATCTCTTATCCGCATCTAAAGCAGAAATTGATGCTGCAGCTAAAAGCAATATAAAAAGCATAGTAAATGGATTGCTAAAAAAACTTTTAGAAATCCCAATGCGACTGAGCATGCTTAATTTTCTTTCTGTTAACTAATGCAACTTTAGAAATACTATTAAAGTTTGTATCAAAACTAATCAATACCATTTAAATATGCTTCTAAAATTTTATCAGATGAAATTTTTAACCTTGATACTTGTCCTGACCCCTCAAGAAAAACTAGCCCAAATGCAAAACTCATTATT
>CAZHAN010000126.1:0-4105 GCA_964530575.1 uncultured Rhizobiaceae bacterium
AAAAATTCCTGTAGGCCCTGGAAGGGGGTCTGGAGCTGGATCAGTTGTTGCTTGGTCTTTAAGAATCACCGACTTAGATCCAATTAAATTTGGTCTTCTTTTTGAGCGCTTTCTTAACCCTCACAGAATCTCAATGCCAGATTTTGATATAGATTTTTGTCAGGAACGTAGGGATGAAGTGATTAAATATGTTCAATCTAGGTATGGTGTTGATAGAGTTGCTCAAATAATAACATTTGGAACTTTACAAGCTAGAGTTGCTATCCGAGATGTAGGAAGAGTCCTTGAAGTTCCTTATGGATTTGTTGATAGGATAGCAAAAATGGTTCCTTATAACCCAGCAAATCCCGTTACTCTCTCTCAGGCAATTGCTGGTGAGCCTAGATTACAAGTTGAAGCTGAAAACGATGAACGTATATCAAAGACTCTCGATATCGCTAAAAAAATTGAAGGTTTATTTAGGCACGCCTCAACCCATGCAGCTGGGGTTGTTATAGGGGATAGGCCATTAACAGAATTAGTACCTCTTTATAGGGATCCTCGTTCTGAAATGCCCGTAACTCAATATTCAATGAAATATGTTGAGTCTGCAGGACTAGTTAAATTTGATTTTCTTGGACTAAAAACTCTTACTGTTATTGATAAAGCTCTTAGCCTTATTAATAGAACAAAATCTCTTTCGTTAGATATAAATAATATTTCACTTAATGATGAAGTTACTTTTAAAATGCTTTCAAAGGGAGAAACAATTGGAGTATTTCAGTTAGAAAGTGGTGGAATGAGGGATCTGCTCCGTGATGTTCAGCCCAGTGGCATTGAGGACATTATTGCTATTGTCGCATTATATAGACCAGGGCCAATGGAAAATATTCCGAAGTATGTTGCTTGTAAACATGAGCGAGAGAAACCTGAATATTTACATGAACTTATTGAACCTATTGTTGCTGACACATATGGCGTCATTATTTATCAAGAACAGGTTATGCAAATAGCACAAATATTTGCCGGCTTTAGTATGGCCGAAGCAGATATTCTGAGACGTGCAATGGGTAAAAAAATAAAATCAGAAATGGATTCACTTAGAGATAGATTTATTCAGGGTGCAAAGAAAAACGGTGTTAGTGCTGATAAGGCAAGTCATGTTTTTGATCTTGTAGACAAATTCGCAGGTTATGGATTTAACAAAGCTCATTCAGCTGGGTACGCTCTTATTGCATATCAAACGGCCTTTCTTAAGGCACACTATCCAGTAGAATTTATTGCCGCGTCTATGACAGTAGACATGGGAAATACCGATAAGCTTGCTATTTTTGCTCAAGAAGCTAAACGATTAAATATTCTTATTCATCCTCCTGATATAAATAGTTCAGAGATAGATTTTTCTGTAGAAAAATCTAATGCAGATTTCTCTATAAGGTATGCTCTCTCAGCGGTTCGTAATGTTGGTGTTCAGGCAATGACAAGTTTAGTAAATGAAAGAAATTCCAACGGTATTTTTTTAAGCTTATCAGATTTTTCATCAAGGATGGATCCAAAGGTAATAAATAGACGACAACTTGAAAATCTTGCAAGGGCTGGTGGATTTGATTCATTACATGATAATAGAGCAGAAGTAATAGCTAATATTGAGATAATTTTGCGTCATGCCAGTTCTGCCTCGCAGGAACGAGAGGATGGTCAGGTAAGCCTTTTTGGAAAAAATACTGTTATTGCCGAAAGTTCATTTAAACTTAATGAAACAAAAGCTCTGAAATCAGCTGAAATATTAAGGCATGAGAGGGAATCTTTGGGTCTGTATCTTTCGTCCCATCCAATGGAGGCATACAAAGATATACTTTCCAATAAAAAAATTACACCATTATTTAATGTTAGCGAAAAAATCACGAACGGTGCTTCATCTCTTTTACTTGCTGGTACAGTTGATAGAAAACAAGAGCGTCGATCTGCTCGTGGAAATAGGTTTGCATATATAACTATTTCAGACACAAGTGATCAGATAGAAATATTAGTTTTTTCAGATAAACTTATAGAATATCGTGATTTGTTAGAGCCTGGGACTTCCCTAATAATAACTGTTGATGTCAGACAGGACCGAGAAGTAGTTCGATATTCAGCTTCAAATATAGAATCTCTTGATTCATTTGCATTACGTCAGACCTCAGAGGTTGAAATAAAGGTGAACAACTCATCGATAATTCCTGACTTAAAGGCTATTTTAGATCAAGCTTTAGGTGGCAATGTCTCTGTGTTGATTAGTGTAAATGGACAAGAAAAGTCTCGTGAAATTCAAATAAGACTACCTGAAAAATATGCTGTTACTCCCGGTGTAAAGGAAGAAATATCAAAAACCTCTGGTGTGATTAGTGTTTTTGATCGTGAATCCATCACTTAAGGCCTTGAAACCTTTTCTTTCTCGAGGTATCTACTACCCAACAGTCTATATAATTAGGCTATAACCCCTCACGCAGGGTCAACGGCTATGAGACTAACATTCTTGAGCCGGTCCGGTGCCTTAGAAGGCCTTTCCTGCGGCGGACTAACCGGAGTAAAAATATGTCAATGCCGACGTTTACTATGCGACAACTTTTAGAAGCAGGTGTCCATTTTGGTCACCGTACATATCGTTGGAATCCAAAAATGTCTCCTTATATTTATGGGGCAAGAAATGGAATCCATATTCTAGATTTACAGCAAACCGTTCCATTACTTTACCGCGCTCTTGAGGCAGTTCGCGAAACAACTGCTAAGGGTGGTCGAGTTTTGTTTGTTGGCACAAAGAGACAAGCTGCAGATCCTATATCTAATGCTGCTCGTTCTTGCGGACAATATTTTGTTCAGCATCGTTGGTTGGGTGGAATGCTTACTAACTGGAATACTATGTCGGTCTCTATCTCTCGACTGAAGGTTTTAGATGCTATGTCCGAAGAAGAGACTCAGGGGCTAACTAAGAAAGAGCGATTGCAATTGGATAGAGAAAGGCAAAAGCTTGAAAGGTCACTCGGTGGAATTAAAAACATGCCAGGCGTTCCTGATATTATGTTTATTGTTGATACCAACAAAGAAGAGCTTGCTGTTCAAGAAGCTAAAAAATTAGGTATACCGGTTATTGCAATTTTAGACTCCAATTCTGATCCAGATAATATTGATTATCCAATTCCTGGCAATGATGATGCCTCTAGAGCGGTTTCCTTATATTGTGATTTAATATCAAAGTCAGTTCTTGAGGGATCTCAAAAAGATAAGGATGAAATAATATCTTCTGATAATTCTGAATCTGAAACAATTTCAGATATTGATAAAGACGAAGGTATTAAAGCCGAAATAGAAATTGAAAATAATAAAGATAAACATATACTTATAAAAAAATCTGAAGAAATTGATTTAGATAAAGATAAAAGCTAATTCCTAATTTATAAAAAATAATAAGTTAAAATTATAAAGGCTTTTTGCTTAATGAGTTTCTTAAATTTCGCAAAGGAGAATTGAATTGGTAGATATTAGCTCTGCCCACGTTAAGGAGCTCCGTGAGCGCACTGGCGCAGGTATGATGGATTGTAAGAGGGCGCTTGGCGAATCTAACGGAAGCATGGATGATGCAATTCAATGGTTAAGATCTAAAGGCTTAGCTGCGGCTGCAAAAAAAGCAGGTCGTGTTGCCGCAGAAGGCCTTGTAGGAGTCTCTATTGTTGGCAATGTGGGTGTAATAATAGAAGTAAATTCAGAGACTGACTTTGTTGCAAGAAATGAAATATTTCAGAAATTGGTCTCTAATATTGCATTAGTGTCAATTGAGAATAAGGGTGATTTTGATGCGACTGCAAATGCAACATATCCAGGTTCTTCTTCAAATGTTTCCCAAATGATAACAGAAATGGTTGGTTCGATTGGCGAGAATATGCAATTTCGGAGATCTGCAGGTGTAGAAGTATCTAATGGATATATTATTTCATATATTCATAATGCGATCGCTCCAGATCTTGGAAAAATTGGAGTTTTACTTGCTCTTGAAACGGATGCTTCAGCGGAGGTAGTAGATGGATTAGGCAAGCAAATTGCTATGCACATGGCTGCCACCAATCCACAAGCTATCTCTATTGATGATCTT
>CAZHAN010000127.1:0-4008 GCA_964530575.1 uncultured Rhizobiaceae bacterium
TAAAGCGGTTTATTGGTACAGATTAGCAGCTGATCAGGGACATATTGATGCTCAATACTACCTAGGTACAATGTATGACATTGGAGAGGGGGTTTCTGAGGACAACAATAAAGCGGTTTATTGGTACAGATTAGCAGCTGACCAAGGACATGAATGGGCAATAGAAGATGTCAGGAGCTTTGATAAATTTTTCATCGAATCCTCAACAATATCCTACCAAACGGGAGAATTCGGTATCAGCCCTCCAGATCACCATTGGCTGAAAGACATTTTAAATGCCAACCCAAATATAAAAAATTTAAATTTGAACAGTTTAGG
Source organism: uncultured Rhizobiaceae bacterium (assembly GCA_964530575.1). GTDB lineage: Bacteria > Pseudomonadota > Alphaproteobacteria > UBA2966 > CAIVPW01 > JAQBXG01. The sequence continues at coordinate 319 of CAZHAN010000127.1, forward strand.
TGGTAGTTTCAGTGAAGCATTCCTAATGTCAGAAATAATAATTGAATTTAACCTTAACACAAAGGTAGTTGGTAGCTGTTTTAGTAGCTGCACAATTATTTTTTTAGCAGGAAACAAAAGATCTATGGAAAATGGATCAAAGCTAGGTTTCCATCAAACAATGTGGAAAATTCAAGAATTAAAAAGATTTTATCAAAATAATGCTGAATACTATTCATGGAATGACCAGTTTGAATTTGCAGCATGGATTTACAATGATTCTCAAAAAAATATCTATAAATATTTAAATTTTTTATTAGAACGCGGAGTCGATCCTATATTTGCAATTCAATCAATCAGAGAAACCCCGGATGAAATGTGGTTACCTACCCTAGATATATTAAAAAAATCACTAGTAATTAACTAATTAATACAAAAATTAAGAGAAGTATAATGCGCGAATTAATTTCACAAAATTTAATTGAATTTTGGATTCTTGTTGGACTTTTTATTATTTTTATAGGTTTTAAGTATTTCAAAAGTTTAAGTATTTTATTTCTATTTATTGTTATCATCATACTAAGTTTTGTTTTTTGGATTCAGAACTATTGTGGTGAATCTTTATCTTTAATAGACAGGTTTAGATGTGCGATAATATTTTAATAATTCGTAAATTATTTATATATCTTTCAAAGGATTTAATTTGACTAATATTTTTTCTATAGAAGCAATTGATGTAAGAAAATACTACGGAAAGGTTAAAGCGCTTAATGGCCTTAGCCTTGAAGTTTTACCTGGTACAGTATTAGGCCTTTTAGGTCCCAATGGTGCTGGGAAAACCACTATAGTGAATATTGTTTCAACGCTTTTGAGAAGTTTTGAAGGAACTGTTTATGTAGGTGGACTTGATGTTTCTAAAGAACCTCACAATGTTAGAAAAATTATTGGTCTTGCTGGTCAAGACCCTGCTGTAGATCAATGGCATACTAGTTTTGAAAATTTAGTGATGGTCGGACGCCTCTATGGTTTTAATCTTAAAGAGTCTAAATTAAGAGCAACTGAATTGCTAACTCAATTAGATTTAAATGATTCATCTGACCGAATTGTTCGTGAATATTCTGGAGGTATGAGAAGAAGACTTGACATTGGAGCTGCTATTGTTGCACGCCCTAAAATCTTAATTCTTGATGAACCTACCACTGGATTGGACCCAAAAGCGCGAATAGAAATGTGGAAATCAATTCGTGATTTAGTAAGAGATGGAACCACCCTGCTCCTAACCACTCAATATTTAGAAGAAGCAGATGCGCTTGCGGATAACATTATTGTTATTGATCATGGGAAATCCATTGCGGAAGGAACCCCTAGTCAATTAAAATCGCGTCTAGGTCAAGATGTCCTTGAAATTACTCTCGAAAATTCTCATCAGTCATCTTTAGTATCGTCTTTAGTACAAAATATTGGTAATAAACCTCCAAGGATAAATGAAAACAAAATTTCAATTCCAGTATTAAATGGTCCTGAAAGTTTATTTAAATCTCTTCATATACTTGAAGAAAATAACATAAAGATTGTCAATCTCTCTCTTCGTCAACCTTCTTTAGATGAGGTGTTTATTTCACTTACAGGAACAGATCCTAATCTTAATAATACACTCAACCAAAGCTAACTATGAATATTAATTTTATAAAATCAACTAAGGTTTGGCTTACAGATATAGCTGTCATGACTAAGCGTAACATCATGCACTATAGGAGAAGACCTCAACTTATAGTATTTGCAACAATTCAACCAATAATGTTTTTTTTACTAATGACATTTGTTTTTGGTGGTGCAGTTGCGAGCACTGGTGATTATATTCAGTATGTTGCACCAGGCATATTTGCTCAAACTGTATTATTTGGAACTATGCAAACTTCTGTTGGGGTTGCTGAAGATGTTATGAGTGGTATGGTTAATAGGTTTAGGTCATTGCCAGTATCAAGATCTTCATTGTTAATAGGGAGAACACTTGCAGATTCATGTAGAAATTTATTTGCCCTCACTTTAATGATTTTAGTTGGCTATCTGTTTGGATTTAGATTTCAGGATGGGATTATTCATGCTTTTGAGGGAATTCTTTTAATTCTTTTATTTGGTTTTACTTTTTCATGGGTGGCGGTTAACCTTGGTTTATTATTGCGAGATGCTGAAGCTGCCCAAGCAGCCTCATTTGTCTGGATATTCCCATTAGTTTTTATCAGCAGTATTTTTGTTCCTACCTCAACAATGCCTAAATGGCTGGGCATTGTTGCTGATCATTCTCCTGTAACAAAAATAATCAATACGGTCCGGGAATTAGCAATTGGAAGCGGTCCAGCCTTTGAAGGAGGTCCACCTTTAGCAGATGGAAATATATTAATTTCAATTATATGGTTATTAGGAATACTTAGTATATTTATCCCCTTAGCTATCATACAATTTCGTCGTTTAGAATAGATCCTTGACTGGTATTGTAATGATTTATAGGACTTAATATGAAAAAAACATCATTATTTATATTTCTAAAAACCTTATTATTAGTTTCCTTTATTTTTCTTCCAAATCACTCAATTGGCCAAGTTATTACATCAGATACTTACAAACCATACGATAAACATATCGACATATCTGGGCTAAAATTACTCGGATTTCCAAATGTTTCTGATAATTTTATGGTTAAATTGTCCTTAATCATTGAATCAACTTTTATAGTAAATGATTTAATAAATACAGAATTACAAAAAAATATTTTTACAACATTTGAAGAAAAAAATGTCATTCAACGCGTAATTCATGAATCAACTAATATGGGAAATATTGATGAAGAAAGCGCTCCAGGTTGGGATCATATTAATGATAATTTTTTATCAACAGATATTATTTGGGAATTAGATGGAAAAAAGGATGAGCAAGTTTTAGAAATTATAGAACATTATCTACACACAATTACTATTTGTGCATTTCCTTATGTATTTCAAAACCAATGGAATTATGAAAATAATGATTCATTAATACGAAGAGCAATGGATGAAGCGATTGACTCCAAAGCTTACAATGTTTCAATGTATAAAGATATACAGAAGCGTGAGCCTGATGAATACTTGAAAATTATATCTCAAGAATTTGGATACTGGGTTATTTTGACAGCATGGGATTACAAAGAAAAATATATTCCTGATGCAGGCGATGAATGGACAATTAATAATCTCGAAGAATTAAAAAAATCTTTGCCATTGTCCTATCAGTTGTTTGATGAAACAGTGAAGCATGTTCTAGCAAGGCCAAAGGAAGCACTGCTTAATGATTTATTCTAAATTTAATTTTACACACATACCTGCACATTAACTCTCGCTAGAGCTAGTCATTCTGATCAAACTAAATCCCTGTAATATATGAATTAGGGTGTCAAAACTACAAAGTTATCATCTAAAAACAATAATGAAATTTTATTCCACCAAGAATACAACTTCTTGGGTTTCTATATTAACACCAGCATCTGTTCTTAGTTTTGCTAGTTCTGGATCTTGCATAGCCTCCTGAACAGCTTCCATAGAAGGAGCTTCTATTACTTGATAAATTTTGTTCTGATTATCTTTTGGATGGCCGTAAGCCAAAACCTTCATGCCGAATTTTTCTCTAATATGATCAACACTTAAAAAGAGCTGTTTCCATTTTTCATAACCCTCAGTA
>CAZHAN010000128.1:0-3958 GCA_964530575.1 uncultured Rhizobiaceae bacterium
TTATTCCTAGGCTACTTCAGCCATTTATAGGGATTTAAGTTATATTCTTATTGCCTTGATTTTCTTTAAAAGAAGTAAAGATAGCTTATAAATCTTTTTCACATATTGGCTAGCATAATGTTAATTACACGACGGTTATAATTTAGGAATTATTATATGAGGATCTCTTATTTAATAGCTTTTGCTGTCGCTGTAGCAGTCTTCGGTTGGGTTGCATCGGGCCAAGATCTCGCCATGTTGTTTGATAATCCGCAGACAGTTGAAGAAAGCGTTGTTAAGAGCATCGACATACCTGAGCCTGCTCAAGAAATCTCTAATCAAATTATGAAAGTTAGAACAGTAACTCAATCAGCAGTGCTAATGCCAAAAATTATAGAAGTCAGAGGTCAGACTGAAGTAAGTCGTTCGGTAGTAGTTAGAAGTGAAATTCCCGGAGTAGTTGATAAAATTCTAATTTCAAAAGGGGACAGAGTCGTTACGGGAGAAACTATTGCCCTACTATCGCCTGCAGATATGTTAGCAAGGCTGGCTGAAATTAAAGCCTTAGTAAATCAACGTGAGGCTGAATATACCATTGCTCGTTCACTTACTCAACAAGGACATAGACCAACAACGGCTCTTGCAGCAGCTGAAACTGCACTTGAAAGCTCAAGGGCTGGCCTCGAAAGAATTCAATTAGAAATAGAAAAGACTAATATTAAGGCCCCATTCGATGGAGTTGTAGAATTACGTCAAGTTCAAATTGGAGACTATATAGGACCCGGAAATCCTATAGCATTAATAGTCGATGAAAACCCATTTCTGGTAGTAGGAAATGTATCTGAAACAGATATTGATAATGTTAAGGTAGGGGCTAAAGGAACAGCAAATTTTTTGGATGGTTCATCAATAGAAGGAGTAATTACTTTTATAGCAACTATAGCTGATTCCCAAACAAGAACATTCAGAATTGAGCTCGAAGTTCAAAATCAAGATAAGACTTTGAGAGCAGGATTAACAACTGATATCACTCTTCCAGTTGGACAAATTCTAGCTCACTTTGTATCCCCTGCAGCGCTTGATCTTGATGATCAGGGTAATCTTGGAGTTAAAATTGTTAATTCAACGGGACTTGTAGAATTTATTTCTGCTGAAGTCATCTCCTCGGACTCAACAGGAGTATGGTTAAGTGGATTACCCCAAACAGCATCCATCATAACAGTCGGACATCAGTTTGTTCAGGCAGGTGACTTAGTTGAAGTAGTTGCAGATGTGGAGTCAACAGATTGAGAGCATTAGTTAATGCAGCGCTATTACGCGCACGTACAGTTTTCCTTATTTTAACTCTGTTGCTTGTAACTGGTGCAGTTGCCTGGTTAACCATTCCAAAAGAAGCTCAACCAGATGTCGATGTTCCTATGATGTTTGTGAGTGTATCCCATCCAGGAATTTCACCAAATGATGCTGAAAAATTATTAATTCCACCGCTGGAAAAAAGGCTTCAGACTGTCGATGGCGTTAATAATATAACAGCTACTGCTTCAGAAGGACTAGCGAGTTTCCAGCTTGAATTTAATGCAGGATTTAATGCTGATAAGGCCCTACAAGATGTAAAAGATGAAGTTGAAATTGCTAAGCGAGAATTACCCAACGATGCAAAAGATCCAGTTATTACAGAAATTAATGTTGGTTTATTTCCTGTAGTAGTAGTTGCACTTTATGGAGATGTATCTGAGCGTACTCTTGTTCAAGTATCAGATATGCTTAAATCTGCCTTTGAAAGCCTGCCCACTGTTTTAGAGGCAAGGAATGTAGGCGACCGAAGCGAATTAGTTGAAATAATTGCTGATCCAACACTTATGGAGAGCTATTCAGTATCTCCTATGCAAGTTCTGCAAACGGTAACTCAAAATAACCTAGTGATTGCCGCGGGAGCTCTTCAAGATAATAAGGGTCGATTCCCTGTATCTGTACCAGGACTTATTCGTACTGCAGACGATTTGTTTGGTTTACCTGTAAAAGTATCTGGAAATACCATTGTTACTTTAGGAGAAGTTACACAAGTTCGAAGAATTTTTGAGGATCGGAAATCTTATGCAAGATTTAATAATCAACCAGCAATAACGATAGAAATAACTAAAAAACTAGGTGAAAATATTATTGAAACTGTAGAAGGTGTCAAAGCAATTGTTTCGGTTGCTCAATCAGATCCTAAATGGCCATCAGGGCTTCAAGTTGAACTCATTCAGGATCAATCAAAGCAGATTCGGAGTATGCTTTCAGACCTCCAAAATAGTGTTGTAATTGCTGTAATCCTTGTAATGATAGTTATTATTGCTGCGCTTGGGATTCGAAGCGCATCAATGGTAGGTATCGCTATTCCAGGCTCATTCTTAATGGGAATTCTTGTTCTGCAGTTGTTAGGATTGACAATAAATTTTGTTGTATTGTTTTCTTTAATTCTTGCAGTTGGGTTAGTTATTGATGGAGCAATAGTTATTACAGAATTTGCAGATAGAAAAATGGCATCAAATTCAACCACCTATGATGCTTTCAAAAATTCTGCTCAACGAATGGCATGGCCTATTATAGCCTCAAACGCTACCACCTTGGCAGCTTTTCTCCCCTTATTATTTTGGCCTGGAATAATTGGTGAATTTATGAGCTATCTCCCTATCACAATGATTGCAACATTAATTGGATCGTTGTTAATGGCCTTAATTTTTATCCCAACCCTAGGCTCAAGATTTGGCAAACCCGGAACGGGAAATACAAAAGTATTAGCTGCATTAGCTGCTACAGAAACTGGAAATCTAAACGACATCACAGGTATAACTAAACCTTATGTTTCATTATTGCGTGGTATGGTTGCTTACCCAGTTTTAGTAGTGTTATTAGCGATTTCATCGCTTGTAGGGGCTGTATATCTTTATTCAATATTTGGTAAAGGAATTGAGTTTTTTCCACAAACTGATGCAGAGAGTGCTGCAGTTCAAGTTCACGCTAGAGGAAATCTTTCTATCGATGAAAAAAATCGCTTAGTTAGAGAAGTAGAAAGTCAAATCTTTGGGATAGATGGCATTGATACAATTTACACAAGTGTTGGGACATTTAACGACGATGTAATAGGCATCATACGTTTAGGTTACGCTGATTGGGATAAGCGCCCAGCTTCAAAATTTATACTAGATAAAATAACAAATAGAACAAATGAAATTGCTGGTATTACTGTTGATTTCCAAGAGGCTGATTTTGGCCCCCCCGGTGGAGGAAAACCAATACAATTAGAAGTATCGTCCTCAAATCCATCTTTAGTAGAACCTGCCATCAATCTAATTCTGGATAAACTTTCATCTATGTCAGGTATAACAGGAATCGATGATAGTCGTCCGATTCCCTCAATTGAATGGCAATTAACTGTTGATCGCACACAGGCAGGACTTTATGGCATTGATGTAGCTACAGTTGGAAATATGGTAAGATTAGTCACCTCTGGAATAAAAGTTAGTTCATTTAGGCCGGATGATAGTACAGATGAATTAGATATAGTTGTTAGATATCCATCTACTAAACGAACAATGGATCAGCTCGATAATTTAATTATTCAAACACCTAAAGGGAATGTCCCTGTATCCAGTTTTGTTAAAAGGACTGCTTCTCCAAATTCAGGAGAAATAGTCAGAATAAATGGAAGAAGAGTTCTGAGCATAAGTGCGGATGTAGAAGAAGGCATACTTGCAGCCTCTAAAGTCCAGGAATTAAAGGATTGGTTAACAGTCTCATCTTTGCCTCCAGAAATAAGTGTTCTGTTTAGAGGGGAGGATGAAGAAATAGCAGAAGCTCAAGCATTCTTAGGACAAGCATTTCTTATAGCACTATTTATAATGGCAATTATATTAATTACTCAATTTAATAGTTTTTATCAGGCTTTTATTATTCTTTCTGCTGTTATACTTTCAACAACAGGAGTCTTGCTAGG
>CAZHAN010000129.1:0-3773 GCA_964530575.1 uncultured Rhizobiaceae bacterium
AGAGACAGAATCTGTTGAAATTTCTAAATTAACTGCCTCACCCTCAAAAAACGTGTCTGAAATGTCCATTCTTGCAATTAATGTGGTGTCATTGTTGAAAGGTTTCAACTCCACATGTGTCCATGAGCCCATAAATTTTACATTAACAATATATGCATTATGTGGAAATTTATGGCTTGAAACCGTTATCAGCTCTGGCCTAATCACAACAGAAACATGTGTTCCATCCTTAAATTTTGGTGTTGGAATCTCACCAAAAGCTGTTTCTATAGATTCTGATTTAACAATACCACTTAAAATATTGATTTCAGAGAATATTCTTGCAGAATTAAGATCAATTGGAGAATTGTATAATTCTACCGACTTTCCCTGCTGAACAATTCTCCCCTTACGCATAAGAACTATGTTGTCAGCTAACCTCATAGCCTCCTCAGAATCATGTGTAACCAATAATACAGAGGTACCAAATTTCTTTAGCAATGAAAGAGATTCATCCCCAACCCTGTTTCTTAGACGAAGATCAAGATCAGAAAAAGGTTCATCTAGTAACATAACTTTTGGATTTGTAACCAAAGCTCGAGCTAAAGCAACTCTTTGTTGTTCCCCTCCAGAAAGAGTATGTGGAAAGTTTTGGGCATAGGAAGACATACCCAAGCTCTCCAACATTTGATTTGCAGCTATATATGAATCATTTTTTCGTTTAATTCCAAACAGAACATTTTGAAGAACTGTGAGGTGAGGAAAAAGAGCAAAATCTTGAAAAACTAAACCAACCTCTCGTTTCTCTGCAGAAATAAAAATACCTTGATCATCAACCACTTGACCATCAATCGAAATACTTCCTTTTTGGCACCGCTCAAGGCCTGCCGCAAGCCTTAGTGCTGTTGTTTTTCCACAACCAGAGGGACCAAGAATACAAGTTGCTTCTCCCGGCTTGATAGTAAGATCAAAATTATCTACCGCTGGAATATTACCAAATGTTTTACAAACATTTGAAAAAACTATTCCATCTTTACTAGTCATTATAATTACCGCCAGGACGTGATCGTGAGATTGCTAAAGAAAGCAATATAACTGGGATTAGACCAACAATAACAATTGCTAAACTAGGTGCAGCTGCATCAGCTAATCTTTCATCAGACGCAAGCTCATAAGTACGTACAGCAAGTGTACTAAAATTAAAAGGTCGAAGAATAAGTGTTGCAGGAAGCTCCTTCATTACTTCAATAAAAACTAAAAGCCCAGCAGTCAGCATGCTACCTTTTGCTATAGGGATATGTACATTAAATAAGACTGATCCAGATTTATATCCAAGGGTTTGAGCGGAGTTTTCCATGTTCATGGTAATTTTATTAAAACTAGAATCTACTGTATTAAATGAAATTGATTGAAATCTTACTAAGTATGCAAACAAGAGAGCCAAAAAGCTTCCGGAGAGAATTAAACCTGTTGAAATTCCGAAAGACTCTTGCATCCAATTGTCAACTAAATTGTCTAGTACCCCAAAGGGAACCATAACTCCTATGGCTACTACAGTTCCAGGTATTGCATAACCTAAACTAGAAAATCTAGAAGCAATCTTTACTAAAGGAATTGGCTGAACCCTTACTGACCAAGCGATGATAATAGCTAAACCGACAGAAATAAGTGCAGTAATTGCTGCCATACTAAAAGTATTAAATGAAAGTTGAAAAAATGAATTGTTTAGTTGTAAATATTCAGAGCTAAAGAATAAAATTAACAAACGAATAGTTGGCAAAAGGAACCCAAAGAAAATAGGTATAAAACAAAAAACTAAAGCTAAAGAACCCATTAATTTATTGAGTCTGAATCGTGATATAGGCCTATATTTTGTTGAAGTTTGACTAAAACGTTTTTTCCCACGACTAACCCTTTCAAGGGTTAAAAGAATTAACACAAAACTAAGGAGCATTGCTGCAAGCTGGGTGGCAGCCGTAAGACTACCTAATCCATGCCAGGTTCGAAAAATACCCGTAGTAAACGTGTCAACAGATAATAAATCTACTGCTCCGTAATCTGCTAAAGTTTCCATACATGCTAAAATAATTCCAGTCACTATTGCAGGTCTTGCTAAAGGGACTGCGACTCGAAAAAAGGTTTTCCAGGGATTAGATCCTAGCGTTCGACTCACCTCGAGAACACAAACTGACTGCTCAAGGAATGCTGACCTGGATAGTAAGTATACATAAGGATAAAAGACCATTGATAAAATATAAATTGCTCCATTTAGTGATCTTACTTGAGGAAACCAATAATCACCTTTAGTTGACCAGCCAAACAATTCACGTAAATTAGTTTGGAAAAATCCTGCATAGTCAAACATATCACCATAAATATAAGCAATTACATATGCAGGCATCGCTAGAGGAAGAAGAAGTAATAATTCACATAGTCTTCTGCCAGGGAATGTACACATAGTAACAAGCCAAGCAGTAGAGACTCCAATCACTAAGGTAAAAATTCCCACCCCAATAACAAGAATAAAGGTATTTTTTAAATACCTAGGTAGAACGGTAGAAGATAAATGATGCCAGATATCTTCAGTTGGATAGAATACTGAAAGCATTACAGTAATTAATGGAATTGAAAGTATTATCGCTATAAATATAGCTATAAGACTCCAATTGCCTAGGCGCTGAAAACGCCTAGGCAATCTAAGAGGTAAGGCCTTACTCGTCATGGGAGGGAAATACCAGAGAAGTTATACATTACCTAGTTCTTGCATATGCATTTATCTCCAGCCAACCCTATCAAATATTCTGATAGCATCTGCTTGGCGTACAGCATATGTTTCAAGGTCTATTGTATCCGCTTTAAATGCACCATATCCCTTTAAAATGTCAGAAAGACCAACTCCAGCACGAACTGGGTATTCAAACACAACTTCTGCATAAATTTTCTGCGAATCTTCACTTACAAGAAACTCAAGAAATTTAATTGCATTTTCTGTATTTTCAGAGCTTTTGGTTACAGCGGCACCGCTAATATTAATGTGTGCACCACGATCATTTTGATTTGGCCAGAAAAGTTTAACTTTTGAAGCAACTTCTTGATTTGTTGCATCAGCACTAGCCAAAAGCCGAGCATAGTAATAGGTATTACCAACCGAAATATCACACTCCCCAGCTGCCACAGCTTTGATTTGATCTGTATCACCACCTTGAGGGTCTCTTCCCATATTAGCTACTACGCCAGCAGCCCAAGCTTCAGCAACTTCTTCTCCATGATGGGAGATGATGGATGAAAGTAGTGATTGGTTATAAATATTAGTAGATGAACGAATACAAATCTTACCTCTCCACTTATCATCTGCAAGATCTTCATAAGTACTAAGATCAGCTACGTTCACCCGATCAGGTGCATAATATATCACACGACTCCTTAGGCCTAATCCGAACCAATGACCACCAGAGTCTCTGTATTGAGGTGGTATAGCGTTAGATAATACATCTGAATTCACAGATTTCGTAACTCCTGCATTAACAGCACTAATTAATCTTCCAACATCAACAGTCAAAAGTAGGTCTGCGGGACTATTTGTGCCCTCTTGAATTAACCGCTCAAGCAATGCATCTCCCTTTGCAGTTACAAGATTAACTTTAATTCCTGTAAGTTCTGTAAATGCCTCAATCTGTGGAAGTATCAGCGGTTCACTTCTGGCTGAATATACATTTACTTCCTGAGCGTAAGTCATTGAATTTATTAAACATGTTAAACTTAGGCCTATTAAAATAGACTTTAAATAACTATTC
>CAZHAN010000130.1:0-3677 GCA_964530575.1 uncultured Rhizobiaceae bacterium
ATAGATAACCAATTCGAGACAAAGCCTTGGGGTCTATCTATACTTCTGGGTCTTGGTGCTGTTGCTGGAATGCGAGGTGCCTTCCGTGAAGCTAGTAGACTAAATGAGACTAATAAAAATGGCGAAGAGTAGGAGTAGGTAACAGTTGGCGCAAGAATCCCACGGAACTGAACATGGACCACTGGATCAATTTGAGATTCATCGCATCCTTGAAATAGACATTTTTGGAATTGATGCATCTTTCACCAATTCCGCGCTTTGGATGGTGATCATAGTAGTGGCTATTACATCTTTTTTGACTTTAAGTATGCAGGGAAGGGCTCTAGTACCTGGAAGGTGGCAGTCTTTAGCTGAATCAGCATATGGATTAATTGCTGGAGCAGTTAGAGATAATGTGGGTTCAGAAGGACGTGCTTATTTCCCATTTGTGTTTACAATTTTCATGTTTATTTTATTTGCAAACTTTCTTGGATTAATCCCATTTAGTTTTACAGTAACAAGTCACATAATAGTTACATTTGCTTTAGCAGCTTCAATTTTTGTTGGAGTTACAATTCTAGGCTTAATTCGTCATAAACTTAAATTCTTTACATTGTTTGCTCCTCCTGGAGTCCCTCTTTATCTAGCTCCCCTATTAATACCGATAGAGGTTATTGGATATTTAACCCGACCTATAAGTCTAAGCGTTCGATTGGCAGCGAATATGTTGGCTGGTCATACAATGCTTGAGGTATTTGCTGGATTTGTTGTAGCTATGGGTGGTGCAAGCATTCTTTTTGGTATTGCGCCATTTACTGCAGTAATTGCTATCTATGCTTTAGAGGTTATTGTTTCCTTTCTTCAGGCATATGTATTTGCAGTACTTACTTGTTTATATCTTTCTGATGCTATTCACCTGCATCACCACTAAGAATCCACTAACTTTTTTTAATTATAATACTTGAACTTAAGGAGATAAAAAATGGATATTGAAGCAGCTAGATTAATTGGAGCGGGATTGGCGACTATTGGAGTTGCAGGCGCAGGGGTCGGTATTGGAACTATTTTTGGTCATTATGTCTCAGCTGGAATTAGGAACCCATCAGCAGCACCTAAAATGTTTGGTAATGTTTTGCTTGGCTTTGCGCTAACCGAGGCCGTTGCTATTTATGCCTTAGTTTTAGCATTTCTAATTCTTTTTGGTTAAACCTAAAGCATATTTTCTTTAAGGAAACGTACCCATGCCTCAAATGGAATTTGCTGATTATGCACCTCAACTAGTCTGGCTATTGATTACTTTTGGAGTACTATATTTTTTAATTGCAAGGTTTTCTTTACCAAAAATTTCTGAAGTGCTAGAGGCCAGGGAACAAAAAATTGTCAAGGATATTGAGCAAGCTGAAGTCCTCAATAAGCAAGCCGAAACAGCAAGTATAGAATTTGATCGTATTGCGGAGAAATCTAGATTAGAGGCAAAAGATATTGCTTCCAAATCAAGAGAAAAATTAAAAACAGAACAAGAAACAAAAATGCATCAACTAGAAGAAAAGCTTGCTAACGAATCTTTAGAATTAGAAGAAAAAATTAACCAAGCCCGTGATAAAGCCATCAGTGAATTAAGGGATCTCGCATCCGATCTTGGCAGAACTACTGCGTCCAAATTATTAGGAAATGGCCACTAAATATGGATGAATTTTTTACAAATCCTGAAAATTGGGTCGCTATAGGTTTTGTTGTTTTCTTTACTCTAGTTGGAAAACGTGCTTGGACTTTTATTACTGGATGGTTAGATAGTCATTCTAGTGAGATTAAAATAAGACTGGATGATGCTATTCGCTTACGCGAAGAAGCCCAGGAACTTCTTAAAAAATTTGAACAAAAACAACGTAATGCTGAAAAAGAGTCAGAGGAAATTATTGCACGGGCAAATCAAGAAGCATCAAGAATTACGTCAGAAGCTGAAACTGTTCTTGAAGCTGCCATCAACCGTCGTCAACAACTTGCTATGGAGCATATAGCCCAAGCTGAGTCTAAAGCTATTCAAGAAGTAAGAGAAGCTGCAATAGAAATGACAATTAGTAATGCTGAAGACTTTATAAAGCAAGAAATCGATAATAATTCATCTGAATTGTTGATTGATAACGCAATTAATGAACTAGATAATAAACTTAATTAGCTAAAACTAATATAAACATAGATTTAGTAAAGCTTACCTAACTTAATTAATATCTTCTTTAGGATACCATCTAAGAATTGGATTTCGTGCAGCGGCTGTTTCATCAACCCGTGAACGAAATGTATATTTCGGAGCATTTGTAAATCGATCAACATCACCTGACTTAGCTGACTTAGATAAATCCCTTAGTACCTCAATCATCCTATCAAGACTCTCCTTACCTTCAGTCTCTGTTGGCTCTGTAAGCATTGCACCATGAACAACAAGCGGAAAATAAACGGTCATTGGATGATAACCCTCATCAATCATTGCTTTAGCAAAATCAAGAACACTAATTCCTGTTCCACTTAAAAATGTTTCATCAAATAGTGCTTCATGCATGCACGGGCCATCAAAAGGGGCGGAGAGATAATCCTTAAGGGAAGCAAGTAAATAATTTGCATTTAATACTGCATCCTCTGCAACTTGACGGAGACCATCAGATCCGTGACTCATCATATAAGCCAAAGCGCGAGTAAACATGCCCATTTGTCCATGAAAGGAACGCATTCTCCCAAAAGATGAAACACAGTCTCCTTCCCTTTCTTCAATGATGTGATATTTATTATCTTTATAAACAACCAACGGAACAGGACCAAACGGAGCTAACGCTTCTGAAAATGCAACAGGACCAGCTCCAGGACCGCCACCCCCATGGGGAGTAGAAAAAGTCTTGTGAAGATTGATGTGGATTGCATCAACTCCCAAATCACCAGGACGGGCTTTACCAACAATTGCATTAAGATTAGCTCCATCACAATAAAAATATCCCCCTATTCCATGGATAAGCTCAGCAACTTTAATTACTTCATTCTCGAATAATCCCAAAGTGTTGGGATTAGTTAACATTATTCCAGCAACATCTGGACCAAGCTTACTCTCGATTGCTGAAACATCTATTCTTCCAAGTTCGTTCCCAGGAATTGGATCAACATCATATCCGCAGATGGTTGCAGTAGCAGGGTTTGTCCCATGCGCAGATTCAGGAATTAGAATCCTTGACCTAGGATCTCCTTTAGCTTCATGGGCGGCTCTAATTGCCATTAACCCACATAGCTCCCCATGCGCACCTGCAGCAGGCGACATTGATACTGCAGGCAATCCTGTAATAGTTTTAAGCCAATGAGAAAGAGTATGAATTGTCTCTAGAGCCCCCTGAATAGTGCTTTCAGGCTGAAGAGGGTGTAAGTCTGCAAATCCAGGTAGTCTTGCTATCTTTTCATTAAGCCTAGGATTATGCTTCATTGTACACGATCCAAGGGGATAGAGATTACCATCAATTGAATAATTGTTCCTACTGATTCGGACAAAATGACGAATTACCTGTGGTTCAGAAAGACCAGGAAGACCAATAGGAGTTGTGCGCTCAAGAGCTCCAAGGCGAGAATTAACTTGGTCAGGGACAGGAAGGTCTACACCAGTCCTATCAGGATGGCCGGAATCAAATAACAATGGTTCCTCTAGGTCAAGCCCACGATTTTTT
>CAZHAN010000131.1:0-3666 GCA_964530575.1 uncultured Rhizobiaceae bacterium
AGCTTTGGTTGACCAATAAATTCTTTCAAAATGCGTGGACGAATTCCTTTTTCTGGAGAATCTCCATTAGAATAAGTGCCGCTAAGGGAATTTTTTTCTTTTTTTTCAGTCATCATGTTAATTCCGTTAGGCTTCGACGAATTAGGTCTGCAACTTTATGGGAATCATTTAGACCTTCTTTAGCCTTACTGACTGCTTTAAAAGCTTCAGGCCTTCCATAGCCAAGATTAACGAGTGCAGAAATAGCTTCTTGAGTGGTCACAGCAACAGTTTTAGGTGAGTTAGGGTCCCCAGCTAATTTATTAGATGATATTTGGAGACTATCAATGGAGTTAGCATAGGAAGATTCTTTTAGTTCAGAAACAATTCTTTTTGCAAGCTTGGGTCCTACTCCATTTGCTTGAGTAAATGCTGAAGGGTCTTTACTGGACAAGGATTCTATTAAAACGGATGGGCTAGCAACGGACAGTATGGCGAGAGCTACTCTTGTACCAACACCTTGAACACTTTGAAGAATTTTAAACCAATCACGTTCAATAGAGGTACTAAACCCATATAAATGAATATGATCCTCTCTAACGTGTGTTTCTATTTTTAAAGAAATATTCTCTCCCGTTCTAGGAAGTGATTCAAGTGTTGATTCTGAGCAAAAGATAAGATAACCCACTCCATGAACATTTAAGATAAGAGAATTTGTCGTCTTTTCTGTGAGCGTTCCGGTTAGTTCTGCAATCATCCTGCAACCTTTAAATTTTCAGAAATTGCCGATAATTTACTGTTAGATTTTGAAAAATGACTATGGCAAATTGCAACAGCTAAAGCATCGCTCGCGTCAAATTTTAGTTGACCAACACCACGCAACAGAAGGTTAACCATTGAGCGTACCTTCACTTTATCTGCATGGCCTGATCCCGTTACAGATTTTTTTACTGTGGTAGCTGCGTATTCACTCACAGGTATTGAAAAAAGAGCCGGAACTAACAGTACAACTCCTCTTGCCTGGCCAAGCTTAAGAGCACTTGCTGGATTCTGATTAACAAATGTTTCCTCAATGGCAGCTTCGTCAGGTTTGAAATTTTTTGTAATTTTTTTAAGTGCTGAATGTAGTTGTTCTAATCTTACTGCTAAATCATCTTTAGGGTTAGATTCAACACAACCTGCATCGATAAAGCGTAGAAGCTGTCCATCTAATTCTATGATTCCCCAACCAGTAAAACGTAACCCAGGGTCCAATCCTATTACACGCAACATATCAGTTATCCAGCCTTGAAATCATATCATCACTAATTTCTAGATTGGAGGAAACATTTTGTACATCATCATCGTCCTCTAGTACTTCTATTAGCTTAAATAAAGTCAAAGCCTGTTCTTCTTTTATTTGAATAGTATTTTTTGGCTTCCAAATTAATGATGCATTTGTGGGTGACCCAAATTTTTCTTCTAAACCTTTTGTAATTTGATGTAATTCATCGGGATTGCAGGAGATTTCGTGCTCGCTATCAGACGAGTGGCAATCATCAGCTCCAATTTCAATCGCCGCATCTAAAATTTCTTCTACCGTTGCAGAAACATATGGATATTGAACAAAGCCTATTCTTTCAAACTGAAATGAGACACTATTAGTTTCACCAAGGCTACCCCCATGCTTTGTAAACGCAGTTCTTATACTTGAGGCCGTTCGGTTTCTATTGTCTGTAAGAGTGTCAACTATAATAGCTACTCCCCCTGGTCCATAGCCTTCATATCTGATTGATTCCCAGGATTCGCCTTGGGCTTCACCGGAACCTTTCTTAATTGCACGTTCAATATTGTCTTTGGGCATATTATGGGCTCTTGCTGTTGTAATGGCAGTTCTGAGTCTAGGATTTGAATCAGGGTCAGCCGCACCCTCTCTTGCAGCTACTGTGATTTCTCTTATTAATTTGGTGAATATCTTTCCTCGCCTTGCATCCTGAGCGCCCTTTCGGTGCATAATATTTTTGAATTGGGAATGGCCAGCCATAAAAATATCTAAGACTCTGCTCCATTTGGCATTAAATGGCTACTATATCTATGCCCACTAATTGAAGCGGCAAGTATTGTAACTATTACATTATTTGTCATTTTAATGATCATTGTGGCGAAACTTAGACTCATACTGTAGGCGTTTCCTGCATTAGCCGACCACCTAACCTTATAGGTGCAACTCGAACTGCTAAGCCAGTTTGGTCATCTGTTTCAACCATTATTCCACAAACTGTTGCCTCGCCAAGCGCAGGTGAGAACCTTCCTCCTGAAATCTTCTTTGTAAATCGCCTTAAAGGTTCTTTATGGTCCATGCCTATGATCGAATTATAGTCACCGCACATACCTATATCTGTCTGAAAAGCAGTTCTATTTGGTAAAATTCTTGTATCAGCTGTTGGGACATGACTATGGGTTCCTGCCACTAAAGAGACCCGGCCATCGGCAAATACGCCGATTGCTGTTTTTTCGCTTGTTGCTTCAGCATGAATATCTACAAGAATAAAATCAACAGTACTTCCAAGTTTTACTTTTGTAAGTTGATTTTCTAGTTCAGCAAAAGGATCATCAAGAGCATCCATGAAAATTCTACCCATTAGTTGAATAACTAATACTTTACGACCATCTTTCGTTTTATATATATTTGCACCACGTCCCGGCGTGCCAGGAGGATAATTAGCCGGTCTTATCAGTCTTGGTTCACGCTCAATGTGACTTGCAGTTTCCTGCTGATCCCATACATGGTTGCCGGTAGTTATTACGTCTATGTTAAGATCAAAAAATTGATTACAAATTTTTTCTGTTATTCCGAATCCACCTGCAGCATTTTCACCATTTACTACTACAAAGTCCGGTTTAAGGTTTTTATGAAGTGAAGGCAGATGTTTATTTAAGGCATCTCTTCCAGATCTACCGACAACATCTCCAAGATAAATTATTCGCAATCGCTTATATTCCTATCTAAAAATATGGACATTAGTATTTGTCACTGTCCGGTCAAGTACTTGATCATTATTATCTACGGGTACGGAATGAATTTCTTGTTTGTCAAAAGCGCATCCTACAAATAATAGATTACTATTCTTTTCTCTTAATATCTTTAAAGTCCGATCATAAAATCCTTTTCCATACCCAAGTCTATTCCCAAATTTATCAAATGCTAAGAGGGGTGCCAATATGATGGAAGGCACAACCTCAGTGATATTTTTCTTTGGTTGAAGGATATTAAAAGGGCCTTGTTCTAATTGCTGATTTGGTTCCCATTTTCGAAAAATCAGTAAATTATCACCTTTTGTAATTGTCGGAAGTGCTATTATTAAGCCAATTTGGTGAAGCTGTTCCATTAATGGTACTGGGCTAATTTCGTTTTTAATAGGCCAATATCCAGCAATAACTGAATTCTTATCAAATTTAATTTTATTAATAAATTCCTTTGCCAATAGTTCTCCAGCTATTGATCCAATATTATTATGAATTATTGTTCGTTGAATAAGGGCTGTCGTACGAAACAGACTTTTCTCAGTTTCTATATTTTTTTTAGACAAATTTTACTTTCATTGTGATTGCACTGAAGATTGCGGGACCGCACGGTCGTGTATAATTGATCCACTATGGCCTGTATTAACAGGTGGGTTCCGTAGTGATCGAAGCCTTAGCTCCGGC
>CAZHAN010000132.1:0-3547 GCA_964530575.1 uncultured Rhizobiaceae bacterium
CTAATCTCAGAGGACCAGGCAAGTCAGTTGTCTGCTTTAGAGAGTTAGATGGAGAATAGACTATCTTTAGCTGGAGAGAATGTTGCTTTCGTATTGAGTAAGGCAGAGGCTAGACTCAAGAACGCTGGAATTAGTGATTCTAGGCGGGATGCTCGTCTAATGTTATCTAAGGCAATGGGTAACACCCATCCGGCATTGCTGGACCCAATTTGTGTCATACCTAAAAAAGCTAATCATGTTTTTGAGAATTGGGTTAAGCGTCGTGAAAAAAGGGAGCCTGTTTCTAGGATTTTTGGCTATAGAGAATTTTGGGGACTAAATTTTGAAATAAATTCTCATACACTTGATCCAAGGCCAGATTCAGAAGCTTTAGTTTTTGCAGCTATAGAAAGTTTTAAAGGCAAGAATCCACCTAAGAAAATTCTTGATATTGGCACTGGGTCCGGTTGCATATTATGTGCTTTATTAAAAGAATTTCCATCAGCTTATGGAGTTGGCATAGACATTAACCCAAAAGCTTTAGTGCTAGCTCAGTCAAATTCCATTCTAAATGGTCTTGGCAATCGGGTGAATTATTTATCCTCTGATATTGATTCGGGGTTGAATGCGAAGTTTGATATTGTTATTTCAAATCCTCCATATATTTCTAAAGCCTCTATAGAGACTCTTGATCCAGAGGTTTCAATTTACGAGCCCCGTATTGCTATTGATGGTGGAGATGATGGGTTAATGGTAATCCGCAAATTGGTTACTAGATTAAATAACTTGACTGAACCCAAGGGGATGGTTTTCATAGAGGTAGGCTTGGGTCAGGCTGATGAAGTTGCTCAACTTTTGACTAATGAGGGCTTCCATATCGACTCATATGTAAAGGATCTATCAGGACATAAAAGGGTTGTAAGGGCGTTCCCAGGAAAGGAAATAACAAAATCCTAAGAAAAAGGGTTGGAAAGTTGTCAGCCAACAGCTAGAATTTGGTTGGTTCGGGAGTTCAGTTGCAATTAGCAGAACCCCGGGTTCATTCTTCAACATCTTGGTATTTCCGGGATGGCTATGATTATGCAGATCATAATCATGGCTTAAGACCGGTGAGATCTAGACGCAATTTGTTTGCAAGAGTTTTATTTATGAATTCGTAAGAAGAGGATTATGAAAAGAGGGAATAATACTAAGAGGCCTCGCGCCCATCCACGGTCTAATGGCAGAAAGCCATCAAACCCAAATCGGTCTTTCGAGTCTAATGCCCCAGATGGCGGAAAGGTTCGAGGAAACCCCAGTCAACTTTATGAAAGGTATTCGGGTTTTGCACGTGACGCTCAGAGTGCAGGTGACAGAATCGGTGCAGAAGGGTTTTGGCAATATGCTGAACATTATTATCGTGTATTGAGTGCATCGGCCCTCCGCCGTAATGGCAATGGAGAGACTACTGGGAATCCTGGACAGAATTCATCTAATTCAAATAATAGTTTAGAGAATAGTAGTGGAGAGCAAACTCTTCCTTCAGATGAAAATACTGAAGAAACACCTAAAGAAACAGACGCTACTGTTAATTAATTATTTAGTCATTCACAATTGAAAATGAATTGTCTGTAGAATTTATATTCTGATCAATCATTGCTAGATTAGTTTTAAATTCATCTAGTTCACTATCCTGAAGGCGTTTTCCATCCGGTAGTTTTAAAGTCATAGGATTAACATGATTCTGACCTTTTAGAATTTCGTAGTGAAGATGTGGCCCTGTAGAAGCCCCAGTTGATCCAACATAGCCAATAGTTTGTCCTTGTCTTACTCTCACTCCAGGGTGAATTCCTGCACCATATCTACTTAAGTGAGCATAAGCAGTTTTAAATTCAGAGTTATGGCGAATACGAATATACTTCCCATAGCCTCCATTTGTGCCCACTACTTCAACAACCCCATCTCCAGCAGCTTTAATGGGAGTACCTGTGGGTGCTGCAAAATCAACTCCTTTATGCATTTTTGTGTAACCCTGTATTGGGTGTTTTCGCATCCCGAAGTTTGAAGAAAGTCTAGCACCATTAATTGGGGTACGGAGTAGTGCCTTTCTAACGCTATTTCCGTCTTTATTGTAGTAATCAATTATTCCATCGAGGGTTTCGTATCTATAAAGTTTTATTTGAACCCCAGATAATGACATTCCTGCATATAAAATATTTCCTTCTTTAACTGATTCGCCAGTTTCGTCATGAAGCATTTCAAAGAATATCTCAAATCTATCCCCTTTTTGGATGTCCCTTTGGAAATCGACATCCCATGAGTAGATTCGAATAAGTTCCATAATGATATTCATTGGAACCCCTCCACGTTCAGCTGCTAAAAATAAACTGTCTTCAATTGGCCCTTCTATTCGC
The DNA here is from genome assembly GCA_964530575.1 of uncultured Rhizobiaceae bacterium. Classification (GTDB taxonomy): domain Bacteria; phylum Pseudomonadota; class Alphaproteobacteria; order UBA2966; family CAIVPW01; genus JAQBXG01. The sequence continues at coordinate 2,373 of CAZHAN010000132.1, forward strand.
ATAGTTTTAGTTGATAAAGGTATCCATATTTCATGAGATGAAAAGTTCCCATTCTTGGAACGCAATGAAGTTAAATTTCTATCAACGTCCATAATAACATTGATTGCTAGGAGCCGAGAGTCCCATCCTGAGTCACTATCATCAGCAAAAGTCATTTTAATTGATTGTCCAGCTTGTAATCGTCTGGGATCAAAAATTTGAGTTAAGGCTTGAATAGCCTCATAAGCATCTGCAGGAGTTGCCCCAGCCGAAACGACTGCCTCCATTAAGGTGTCGCCAGTATTTATTGTAATTGTTCTATCGATAGTAGTTACCCAGTCGAATGTAGGTGGAGGTGACATTGTTTCAGGGGTTGGTTCTTCCAATATTGGTCCATCTTGAATATCTAGACCTGCTAAAAATTGTTCAACCTCATTTTTTGACAATCTATAAGGAGTGTATTGCCCACTTTCAGAAATAAATACTGCTGCTTGTGCGTTAGTGCCGACTGAAAGGGTAAGGGCTATTAATTGAGGTTCTTCAGTTTCAATAAGTTTTCCAAATGTAGCAGTTACAATTTGTCCAACTCTGAGTTTTTCTGGATTGAAGATTTCAGCTAGTGACTTTGTTGCTCTATAAGCTTCATTATGGGAAGCCCCCAAAGAGATAGCCGCCTCTATTAGAGTGTCTCCACGACTTATAATTAATGTAAAAGTTTTATGGTCAAAGCCAGTTATATGTTGTGAAGATTCTGTTTCTGGAAGATTAACTAACTCTTCATTGATCAATTCATTTTGTGGCTCATTTGTAATGGGTGTTTGGGATTGGATAGTAGCAACAACAAGCTTTTGTCTATTAATAACTGTTGTAGATATGGGATCGAACATATCATTTTCATTTAATAATGCTGCAACTTCATTATTATTGTCTAATTCTATGGATAGAGATAAAAGTCTTCGACGTGTATCGCCTTCTCTAGTTCCTAAAACAGCAGTAATTCGTTGACCAATATTTACATGTCTTAAATTAATTAGGACGCCTAGAGACTTGCTTGCAGATAAGGCTTCCCCTCCTCTTGCGCCCAATCTCATTGCAATTTCTAAGACAGTGTCACCCTTTCTGACTATCTCGGTGATAGTTTCAAGGTTATTAGCTGCAATTCTTGGTTCAATATTGGATGGAGAAATAGGCGGATT
>CAZHAN010000133.1:0-3542 GCA_964530575.1 uncultured Rhizobiaceae bacterium
CTTCCTTGAACTCCATACAACTTTACTTCACGAAGTCCTGAAAGTGCCTGAATGGCCTCTGAACTAATCCTTCGATTTAGTTTCAAAAGCCGTCCACCCATTCGTTCAGAGTATTGTTTGATTATTCGAGAACCTAATAAATAACTTCCAGCCCCAATACTTGTTGCAATCAAAGTAATTCTCCAATCAACGGCAATCATTATGATAATTAACAAGCCAATGGTAATTGCTCTGCTAATTAAATTAAGGGCATCTAGAATAGCTCGAATTGAACGAGTTGTTTCTTGGACAAGATCATTCACAAGCTCACCTTGTGATTTCGTGCGCATAAATAACAAAGATCCCGCAAGGTATTTTCGAAGAATATGATCAATCCAATGCGCCCGAATAGCATAAATTAGTCTATAAGATGCATTTGCTTGTAAAACAGTGATTAGACCCTTAAACGAAACAAGTGCAATAAAAATAAGTCCGAATATAATCAATCTAGAATCTTCTGGTATACTTGATACTATATCAGAAATCTTCATCATAAATGCACTGGTTTGATTAACAAAATCCCCAGTAACACTTGCAACTAGAGGCATAAACATGCTGACTGAAATACCCTCCAAGAGAGCAGTTAAAAGAATCAATATGCCTACAAAAATTGCTTGTCTCCTAAACTGATTAAGAAGCTTAAATACAATTTTTGAAGCAGAACTATCTCTTACTTCATTGATGGGAATTTTTTTATATGAATTAATTTCTTTTTCCATCTTATTTAATATCGCTGACTCTCAAAAATTTTTCAATTGATTCTATTACCTTAATAGTTGAAATACCTCTATTAATTGGAACCTCCTGGTTTGCTAAGTTTTTTCTTTCATTTCTAAATTTTTTAGGATTTTGTAAACAATCATTAACTAAAGACAATAACTCAAAAGAATTTCTTGCCCTGGACACAGCATTAGTTTTTAAAACTCTCTCTAAATGCTCAAGACGAAAATTTTCTAATTCAGTTCTAAGTACATTACTTGACCAATGCCCATACTCTATAGTAATTGCAGGACAATCCAATAACGCTGCTTCAACCATCTGCGTTGACAAAACAGATATACTTACATCTGAATAAGCCAACATATTTGTCATAAAAATTAAATCATCCGGATTAATAACATATGAATGAATTTCTTCCGAAATATCTGGAAAATTAACATGTATAAATGGATTGGAATTAATATTATTGAGCAAACTTAAAAGTTCTGTCCTTTTATTAATAATTGTTTTATCTGAATTTTCATAATAAGCAGGATGAACACGTAAGATTAGATTGGCAGATTGGGAGAATTTCTCTTCCTCTAAAGCAGTTGATAGTAATATTGCTAAATCTAGATTCCCCTGATGATAGGCAGGTGTATTAAGGGCACAAAAAATATTTTTTTGTGAACTATCTAAGCCAAGGGATTGAATAAACAATTGCTTTGGCTTTCTGATATTTGAATTAAAATATGTATCAAATATTGGAGCGCCTACTACCTCAATCTTATCCTCAGAAATATCTAGAAAATTTCTGCATTCTTTTGCCATAACTTCACTCCAAACTAAAACTCGGTCTGGCATGGCTAGGGGATAGCCTTTTGATGATGTTTTATCCCAGCTTTGGACTACTGTTATCGATGGTACCTTATATTTTCTAAACTCAACTATTAATCTTGCATCAAGCTCTAGCCCAACACTACATACAATTATAGCCGACGGCTGCCATTTATTAAAAATGTCCTCATGAAGGTTATTAAATAAATTACTACTTGAAAATGATAAAATTATTTTCCTAATAATTTTTATTCGGCAAGTTATCCATGAAATAATCAAGATTAACTCACGTACTATTCTTGATACAAATGTATTAGAACCTTTTCGATAGGTGGCTACATGTAAAGTTCTTGTCAGATTCTCATATTTTTCTTTACGACCATAGGTTAAAGAAAATATTTGTCGAAATAGTGACTCAAGATTTTTTTTAATTACCCCCGTAGTCTTATGACCTGAGTCATACTTACTTGAACTATACTGTAAGATCTCAACTTCAACACTATCATTGCAGAATCTTCTTAATGTAGGCAGTAGTTCAATTGGGGCTAACAACACTACCTTAAATTGTATTGAAAGATTATCAACAATTCCCGTATTTAACATAAGTCGAACATCAAAAGGTCTGAAAATTCCAAGAAATATCACAGATTTTTTATTGGAATAATGATGTTCTTCTTCAATTTTTTTCATTATCTGACCATTTATAGTATTGCTTTGCTTGATGGAGTGCGCTTCATAGCGTAAGGAATACATACTTGTTGGCGAACTGCCTATGGAATTTGAACATGCCAACCGCTAATTATGATGACTTTTCTAGTTGTTTTACAATCCTTGACCGAACTATTGGCCCAGGGAATCCTACCTATATTATTGCCGAAGCCGGAGTATCGCATTTTGGGGACCTCAATTTAGCATTAGAATTATTGAATTTAGCTTCTACCTCTGGAGCCGACGCTTTTAAAATTCAATTGTTTGACGTTGAACAATTGATAGCCAAAAGTGAGCCGGAATGGAGAGAGCGTCTTAGACCCAGAAATCTGACCTTTGAAGAGGTATCAGAATTGAAGGAATGTTGCGATAAAAAAGGACTTGCATTTCTAGCTACGGCACATGACCAAAGCCGAATTCCTTGGCTAAAAAAACTAAATGTACCTGCAATAAAAATTGGCTCTGGAGAACGAAATAATCTTATTTTCATTGAACAACTTGCAGAATTAAACCTTCCAATTATTCTTTCCACTGGTATGTACTTTGAATCTGATATTATTGAAACATTAAACTCCTTAAATTCTATAAAAGTCAAAGAAGTTGCATTGCTTCATTGTGTCACTAGTTATCCTGCACCAGATTCAGACATCAACCTACTAGCTATAAATCGATTACAAAAAATTTTTTCTGGGCCAGTAGGGTACTCAGATCACACTCCTGATCATCTTGCTATCCTTAGTGCAGTTGCTAAAGGAGCAAATATTATTGAAAAACATATTACAATACACCGCAATATTCCTAATGCCCAAGATTGGAAAGTTTCTGCTGGCCCAGAGGACTTCCCAAAATTAATTAGTGAAATAAGAAGAGTAGAATCTATTTTGGGTCATGGTAAAAAAGAAGCAGCACCTTCAGAAAAGGAAGCGCTCGTCTGGGCTACCAAATCTATAGTTGCAAGCCATAAGATGGAGGCTGGCCAACAATTAGAGGTCTCAGATTTAAGCATCAAAAGACCTGGGAAAGGTACAGCACCAAATAGAATTACAGAATTTATAGGAAAAACATTAAAACGTGACGTAAAAGCAGATGAATTTATTTTATTTGAGGATATTGAATGAAACGAAAAATTTGCGTATGGAGCGGAAAACGTGGTGGCTTTGGTGCTCTTAAGCCAACCATGAATGCCATACAATCACATCCCAATCTTGAGCTCGATGTTGTGGTCACTGATCAACATTTATATAATAAATTTGGTAAAA
>CAZHAN010000134.1:0-1121 GCA_964530575.1 uncultured Rhizobiaceae bacterium
CTCTTAAATGAAGGGATTAAATGACTCAAAATCACCAATGGCATACTGAACAATATCGCCGCCTTTCGGAGCTTGGGGATTTACGTAATTCCAATGAGTAAAGTCGCTCTCATATTTGATTTCTCCAACCAGGGTATGGCCATGGCTGCGTTGGATATTTTGGGCATTGGCAATATTTTGTGCAAAAGCCAGTATGAATAGTGAGATGAGAATCCGTTTGAAAATACGCATGATTTATCCTGGTCTCCTAATAGTAAAGATTGGACAGTAATATTGCTTTATACGTCACGTTGCCGCAAGGGGATCTAAAAATTTTACTCACATAATGAGCTAATTATTGAGAATTTCGATGACGTCTTTATGAATAGTTGGGTCTCCGGTGGCTAAAACATTTGATTTATTATTATGATTCAAGGGTAGTCCCTGCCAGTCAGTAATAATTCCCCCTGCACCCTTAACTACAGGGTCTAAGGCAAGAAAGTCATGTGGTTCCATATTCGCTTCTATAGCGATGTCAATATGCCCACTTGAAAGTAGGCCAAATGCGTAGGCATCTGCACTGAAAAGAGTCATCATGGTCTTTTTTTGGAGTTTCTCGAGAGTTTTAAGTTCTTTGGGGTTATAATGCTCTGTTCCGGTTGTATAGATAATAGCTTGTTTTAGTGTTTTACAAGCACGGGTTTTGGTGGGGATTCCATTTAAATTTGTTGCATTACCAATAGACCCAACCCAACGCTCTTTAATTATAGGCTGGTCAATGATGCCAAGTAATGGCGTGTTATGGTGAATTAAAGATATGAGAGTAGTAAATAGAGGTTTACCAGATATAAATGAACGTGTGCCATCAATCGGATCCAAGACCCACATATAATCAGATCCCAAATTGTGACCTGGGAGCTCTTCACCAAGTATGCCATGATCAGGGAATTTGCTAATAATTTCGTTACGCATGGCCAATTCTGATTCAAGATCAGCATTGGTTACAGGAGTTTCGTTTTCCTTAAACTTAATAGAATGATTTTTTCTAAAATATTTTTGGTTAATTTTCCCTGCTATGTCAGCAAGAGTTTCAGCAAATGACACATAATCACTTAAAATTAAATTATCATTAATTGTCACTC
>CAZHAN010000134.1:1131-3513 GCA_964530575.1 uncultured Rhizobiaceae bacterium
TTAGTCGAAGATAAAATTATTATTCATAGAACGTAGATAAGAAAGAATGCTAGATCGGAGTCTAGAATCAGAAATACCAGAGTAATTCATCCGTGTTCCCTTAGCAAATTTTTGAGGATTTTTCAGGAAAAGATCTAGCTGGGCAAGGGACCAAGTGCCACCAATTCCCTGAAGAGATTCAGAATATGTAAAACCAGGAACTGATGCAATTGGCCTTCCTACTATATTCCACAAATTAGGTCCTACTCGATTTGATTCTCCCTCACCAAAAGTATGACAAGATAGGCACCTAATTCTTAAATTAACAGAATCTTGAGGATCAGCAGTGTCGATAAGAGCTAATAACTCCAAATTTTCACTAACTAAATTATTGGCGGGATTTGTTTCTATAGTCTCTTTTTTCTCATCTTGGGTGGATTCCGATAGGATAGCTGAGGAAGTATATTGAGAAGACTTCTTGCTTGAATAAATAATTTCTGCTCCTCTTCCAATTAGAAATAGGATTAAGATTGTCACAATAAGAGCAGCTAAAATTTTATAAATGAATATAGGGTTCATCAGATTTATACATAATTAAAATAGATACTTAAAACATTTATATTATAATGGGTAAATTGGGTTATTGAATATATGAATATAGCATTATTGTATATTCTAGATTAAATGATTAAATACACATGACACCAATAATTTTAATTCCATCACGGCTCAGATCCTCGCGGTTGCCCAGAAAGCCTTTAGCTATAATCAATGGCGAAGCAATGATAGTCCATGTTTGGAGGAGGGCAATCGAAGCGAATCTTGGCCCAGTTCTGGTCGCATGTGAAGACCAGGAGATAGCTGACGTTATTTTGTCTGCAGGAGGAAATGCCCTTCTAACAGGAAATCATCATAATTCTGGAACAGATCGTATTTTTGAAGCATTACAAATTATAGATTCTGATCAAAATCATGAGATAATAATTAATTTACAGGGTGATTTGCCAGCTATAGATCCGAAAGTACTTCATGAGATTATTAAACCTTTTGAGAATGAGGATGTGGATATTTGTACAATTGCATCGCCTCTTAAGGAAAAGGATGTTCATGATAAGAATATTGTGAAAGTAAGAGTGAATTCGGTTCCAAAAGAAAGCATGTTTTTTGCTCAGAGTTTTTTTCGTTCTGGAGAGGAAAATGTTGATAGTTCTTGTTACCATCATATAGGAATTTACGCCTATAGGAGGCATATTATTGAAAAATTCGTATCTCTTCCTCCTTGTTCTGCAGAGCTCTCTTTGGGACTTGAACAGTTAAGGGCAATAGAGGCAGGAATGAAGATTTATGTTGGGTTCGTTGACACCTTTCCTCTTGGTGTCGATACTCCAAGCGATTTGGTTCGAGTGAGGGCTGAAATGAGCTCAGGTTTACTATAGTTAAGTTAAAAAATTAAGTTATTGGGATAAATTTTATGTCTAACAAAGGTCCAGTAAAAATAATTGCTTTCCAGGGGGTCCCTGGTGCCTACTCGCACCTAGCTTGTTCAGAGGCCTTCCCAGAATTAGAAACCCTTCCATGCCAAACTTTTGAGGCTGCCTTTGGGGCTGTTTCAGAAGGCAGAGCTAATTTAGCGATGATTCCAGTTGAAAATTCTGTTGCGGGCCGTGTCGCAGATATTCACAGGTTAATGCCCGACTCTGGACTATATATTATTGGAGAACATTTTCAGCCTGTTAACCACTATCTAGTTGCCCCACCTGGAGCAACTCTAAGTGGGCTTAAACAAGTGCACAGCCACGCTCAGGCGTTAGGTCAATGTAGGGGCTTGATCCAAGAGCTTGGATTGGAGGCAATAGTGGAAATAGATACTGCAGGAGCGGCCCTTCAGGTAGCAAAAAGTGGGGATTTGACAAAATCTGCTCTTGCTTCTGAACTTGCGGCAAAACTTAATAAAATGGAAATTCTTAAACATGCAGGAGCGACGGTTACTAGATTTTTGATTCTTTCACGAACTCGAGTAGAGCCTGATATTAATCAGGGTAAAATGATAACCACTTTTGTTTTTACAGTTCGCAATGTTTCTGGAGCACTCTATAAGGCAATGGGGGGTTTTGCTACTAACGGTATTAACATGGTAAAATTAGAAAGTTATATGCTCGAAGGTTCTTTTCTTGCCACCCAGTTTTATGGAGATATAGAGGGTCACCCATCTGAAGAGAACCTGAAATTAGCATTCGAAGAATTAGAATTTTTTACTTCAACGACGAAGATTCTTGGGGTTTATCCAGCACATCCTTATCGTTTGGAGAATAAAATATAGATTCTTCTTAATATCAAATCGAATCATGCAGTATAATGTTTATGGGAGGCTGGCTGATGGACGGATCCCTCGCCAACCCGGTC
>CAZHAN010000135.1:0-3474 GCA_964530575.1 uncultured Rhizobiaceae bacterium
CGTAGCTAGAATAGATAGTTCCAATAATTATAAAAAAGAGAATATAACCAAGGATTCATTTAACGAATCTGTAAGGTTAAGACACCCATCTTTCAAGTTTTCTTGATTTCCAAATTTGATTTTTCGGGGTAGCAGCCCTCGAAATCGTTTCTAATACATTCGAGTGCTAGGCTGTTGGCTATTTTCTCTGAATCTTGCTCTGGTCGGTTATCATTCATAAATCCTGCAAGAATATTTTTTAGGTGTGCAGCTTTTTCATTCCCTCCTATAAGAGAAATAGTTAACCACATTAGTCCAGCCATAGGATTGTCATCTACGCCTTGCCCCACGGAATAAGCAAGGCCTACTCTGTACTGTGCTTCTAAGACACCTTGGGTAGCGGATTTTCTATACCAATAAAAAGATTCTTTGAAGTTCTGAAAGGGCCCTTCATTCTCATATAGTAGGCCTAAGTTGTACTGAGAAAGAGCATCTCCTTGTTCGGCGAGCGGTTTCCATTCTGAAATTGCAGTAGCGTAGTCACCTATTTTAGCAGCAAATAAACCTTTCTCAAAGTTGTCAGCATTGCTTACTGCCGCATGTCCTCCGAGTAGGGTTAAATAAACAAATATTACAGAGAAGAATTTTAGAGTTTGCATATACAAATATTTGTTTTTTTAAATGGCAGTTCTGAGGCAAAACTGTGATTATTTTATGAAGTCTTCTAAAATAATCTCACCAAAAAAACAAAATTGTGGTGCCGGCTGAGAGGCTCGAACTCCCGACCCTCTGATTACAAATCAGATGCTCTACCAACTGAGCTAAGCCGGCTATGTTCTTCAATCGCCTAATGTGACCTAGACGTCAACCCCCTATAAATATATGACTCTGGGGCTGAGGAGGGCAATAATGATTCAAATCAACCTCATCGAACTAATTACAATGGTGGTTTTAAAAAAGTAACTAAAGGTAAGTTTCTTAACCTTTTAAACATTCATTATTATCATTGACAATGAAAATGCGAAGCATTAACGGTTAACTGAATGTTCACAACCTATATATATGTATAGTACACGCTATTAGAATGATTACATTACATCAAATCAGAATTTTCTGGTCAGTTGCTCATTCCGAATCATTAACTCGGGCCAGCAAATTACTTGGCCTTGCACAACCATCACTTTCGCAACAAATATCAAAACTCGAAGGTATCATTGGCACTAGGTTATTCGATCGAAATAATAATCAACTAACACTAACGGATGCGGGAAAGTTTTTGCTTCGTAAATCAGAATTCATTCTTGCTAGTGTGGACGAGGCAATCGCTGGGCTTGAGGAGTTTGCTGAAGGTAAAAGAGGAGTAATTTCAGTTGGAGCATTAAATTCTCTAGCCCGTGTAGTTCTTCCAAAGGCTATTTCTCAGCTTGAAAGAGTATTCCCTGGGGTCGAGCTCGATATTCATGAAGTTTCACCGGGTGAGGCTCTAGACCTTCTTTATGGTCGACGTCTCACTGTTGCACTTATAGCAGCAGACTCCATTGCAAACAGCAGTGTTTCATTCCATCGATTCCCAGTCTTCAAGGATCCTTATGTCCTGGCAGTGCCAAGAGGAATCGATCTATCTAAAATTTCGGATCCCTGGACCGACTTGGGGGATGGAGATCGAAAAATTGTAAACAACGTTATTCAATTCAATTTTGGAACAGCACACCAGAAGCGAATGGAGGACTGGTTTCAAAAGTCGATTCCTCACCACAAAGTAATAAGTCAGGCACGCACTTACGAAGTAGCCCTCTCCCTTGTCCAGGAAGGAATTGGAGTTGCTGTAGTACCGGCTTTAACTGCTAAAATTGGTGGTTCAAACCATGAATTTGATGTTGATCTTTATCGTGTGAATATTCCTGACAGAGAAATAGTTGGATTAGTACCATCTCAGTATGTTCGAGTGGAGCCATTTGCAACGTTCTTTGCTGCAGTAGAGCAAGCTGGAAAAGAGGTAAAATTTCCACAGATTCACAATCCACCTCCATTCATCACTAAGCTCGAAGTTGATAATTAGCCTGGGAATATAGAGTTTGTTGATAGTTTATATTATATAATTGAACACTATAGAATTGATTTAAAACAATAATCATCGGATCTAAGCATAAAGAGTGTCTGATACACGGCATCCCATAGCATTCTCCTATGAAGGTTATTTGAAGCCTTCCAGATATAGAAGCAATAGGGTCAACGCTGGCTCAATAGTTGGGCCTGCCCACGTTTACGTGGGTTTTGTGTAATATAAAGCTAGGAGAATTAAAATGGCTTGGAATACACCTAAAATTGCAGAAATTTCTGTTGGTATGGAAATTAACTGCTACGCTTGCGCAGAGCTCTAGGCTTAGCGTTATGATTCCTTCCCTGGCAACTTCTAATCAAGGACTAAAACGTGCTTAACGTGCTGGTTCTTGGTTCAGCTGCTGGGGGAGGTTTCCCTCAATGGAATTGCAACTGTGATCTTTGCCAGAGAGCAAGATCAGATGATCCAAATGTGCAGTCTCGAACTCAGTCTTCTATTGCAATCAGCAATGCTGAAGGGAGTTGGTTTCTTCTAAATGCCTCTCCAGACTTGAGGAAACAGATAGATGATAATCCTGAGTTACATCCAGCTAAAGGAAGAAGACATAGTCCAATATCGGGCGTTGTTTTAACTAATGGTGATGTCGATCATATTGCAGGACTTCTTAACTTGCGAGAAAGTCAGCCACTTTCAATCTATGCTACACAACGCGTTCACGGAGTTTTGAAGAGTAACAGCGTATACAATGTTTTAAATCCAGATTTCGTTCCCCGCCTTAACATTACGCTTAATGAGGAAGTAGAACTTAAAGACGGGTTAGGAAATCTTACCGGTATATTAGTTGAGCCATTTGCAATACCTGGAAAGGTAGCGTTGTACTTAGAGGATCCAAATGCAGAAAATTTCGGATCTGCCCCTGAAGATACTATTGCGCTTAAAATAAGTGATGCCAAATCTGGTAAACACATTTTTTATATTCCTGGTTGTGCTTCTATGCCCTCAGAATTATCAGAACGCTTAAAGGGCGCTCCTGTGGTATTCTTCGATGGAACTGTTTGGGAAGACAATGAGATGCAGTCTACTGGTACAGGTATAAAAACTGGCTCTCGCATGGGCCACATGCATCTTCACGGAGATACAGGATCAATGAGTGCTTTTAAGGATTTAGGCGTTAAAAGGAAAATTTATATACATATTAATAATACTAACCCAGTTCTAGCTGATGATTCCTCTGAGCGAGCATTAGCTGAAGACGCAGGTTGGGAAATAGCTTTTGATGGAATGAGGATAGAGCTTTGACAAAAAATGGTAAATCAGAGATTTCCTTTGATCTTGACCCTACTCGTATTTATTCAGTTACTGGAGATTCGGATCATCCAGAAATGAATAATGCAGAAGACTTAGAAAACAGACTTCGTGAAATTGGTGAATCT